>DASTID010000200.1:0-4789 GCA_035717905.1 Sphingomicrobium sp.
ATCCGCTCCTGGTCGATCTCGATGCCGGGGAGCGGAGTGACCGACGAGCCGGTGGCTATCACGATGTTCTTCGCGGTGACCTTGCGCTCGCCGACCTGAACCGTGTGCGCATCGACGAAGGCCGCGCGGCCCTTCAGCCACTCGACCTTGTTCTTCTTGAACAGGAACTCGATGCCTTGCGTCAGGCCCTTCACCGCATCGAGCCGCGTGGCGTGCATCTGGCCAAGGTCGAGCTCGACCTTGCCGGGGTTCACACCCCATTTGGCGAGCGTACCGTGCGCCGCTTCCTCGAACAGCTCGGACGCGTGGAGAAGCGCCTTGGACGGGATGCAACCGACGTTGAGGCAGGTGCCGCCCAAGGTTTCGCGGCTCTCCGCGCACGCGGTCTTGAGGCCAAGCTGCGCGGCGCGGATGGCGGCGACATAGCCGCCGGGGCCGGCGCCGATAACCAGGACGTCGAAATCGTACTGCTCAGAAGCCATTCACACCTCGTTCCCCGGCGAAGGCCGGGGTCCAGTCCAAAACGAAAAGACGGCGCGGAAGCGCCGCCTGGGCCCCGGCCTTCGCCGGGGTACAGGTCTAAAGATCGATCAAAATCCGCGTCGGATCCTCGATCGCTTCCTTGACGCGCACCAGGAAGGTCACCGCCTCACGGCCGTCGACCAGGCGATGGTCGTAGGACAAAGCAAGATACATCATCGGCCGCGCGACGATCTGGCCGTCCCTGACCACCGGCCGTTCCTCGATCCGGTGCATGCCGAGCACCGCCGACTGCGGCGGATTGATGATCGGCGTCGACAGCAGCGATCCGAACACGCCGCCGTTGGAGATGGTGAAGGTTCCGCCGGCCATGTCCTCGAGCCCAAGCGTGCCTTCCTTCGCGCGCTTGCCATAGTCGGCGATGGTCTTCTCGATCTCCGCGAAGCTCATCGCCTGGGCGTTCCGGACAACGGGGACGACGAGGCCCTTGGGCGCGCTGACCGCGATCGAAACGTCGAAATAGTCGCGATAGACGATCTCGTCGCCGTCGAGGCTGGCGTTGACCGACGGCACGTCCCGGGTCGCGAGCGCGCAGGCCTTCACGAAGAAGGCCATGAAGCCCAGGCGGATGCCGTGCTTCTTCTCGAACAAATCCTTGTAGCGGGTGCGCGCCTCGATCACCGCGGTCATGTCGACGTCGTTGAACGTCGTCAGCATTGCCGCGGTGTTCTGCGCTTCCTTGAGGCGCTTGGCGATCGTCTGGCGAAGCCGCGACATCTTGACGCGTTCTTCTTTGCGTTCCCCGCTGCTCCCTGGCGAAGGCCGAGGCCCAGGAGGCGGAGGCTTTGCCTCCGGCGTTGGCGCCTTCGCCTGCGGCGCCTGGGCGTCGGCTTGGGTTCCCAGCAAAGTAATACTTTGCTGGGGCCCTTGCGCCGGGGTGCCAGCTTTCTGCGCTTCGGCCGCCGCCAGCACGTCGTCCTTGGTCAGCCGCCCGTCCTTGCCGGTGCCCTGGATCTTCGAGGGATCGACATGATGCTCGAGCACCGCGCGGCGCACGGCGGGCGACAGCGTGGTGATGTGGTCGTCCTCGTCCGCGGCGGCCGCTTCCGGCTCCGGTGCATGGTCCGAGCCCTTGAGCTGCGGATTCTCGCCCGCGCCGGCGGGGTTGGTCGTCGCCTCGGCGGCGACCTTGGCGGGCGCGGCGCCCGCCGTCGCGCCTTCGTCGATGCGCGCGATCGGCGCGCCGACGGCGACGGTGTCGCCTTCCTTGATCAGCTGCTCGCTCAACACCCCGGCGACCGGCGACGGCACCTCGACGGTGACCTTGTCGGTTTCGAGGCTGGCGATCGGCTCGTCGACGGCGACCGCTTCGCCGGGCTTCTTGAGCCACTGCGCGAGCGTGCCTTCGGTGATCGATTCGCCGAGTGCCGGGACCTGGACGTCGGTTGCCATTCTTACCCCTATTCCGCGGCGACCGCCGAGCCGCCGGCGCGCTCACTGCTATCTGCACCCTGCTTTGTCGAGGCCGGGTTTGTTGAGGGATGCCCGAGCGCCGCGGCGATCAGCGCCGCCTGCTCGGCGGCATGGCGCTTGGCGAGCCCGGTCGCCGGCGAGGCCGCGGCGTCGCGCCCGGCATATTGCGGCCGAAGCTGGTCGAAGCCGGCCTCGGCAAGGCACGATTCGAGCAGAGGCTCGACGAACGTCCAGGCGCCGTTGTTCTTTGGCTCCTCCTGCGCCCAGATCAGGTCCTGAAGCCTGGGCATCGCCTGCAGTCGCTTGAGCAGCGGCTCGGACGGGAACGGGTAGAGCTGCTCGATGCGCACCACCTCGACCCCGAGGTCGCCGGCCGCGTCGCGCGCTTCCATCAGCTCGTAGGCGAGCTTGCCGCTGCACAGCACCAGCCGCCGGGTCTCGCCGTCGGCGGGCGGGTTGAGGTCGGACAGGATGCGGCGGAAGTGGCTCTCGCCGGTGAAGTCGGCGGCGCTCGACACCGCGAGCTTGTGGCGCAGCAGCGACTTGGGCGTCATCAGGATCAGCGGCTTGCGAAAATCGCGCCGCATCTGGCGCCGCAAGATATGGAAATAGTTGGCGGGCGTGGTGCAGTTGGCGACCTGCAGATTGTCCTCGGCGCACAGCTGCAGATAGCGCTCGAGCCGCGCGGAGCTGTGCTCGGGCCCCTGCCCCTCGAAGCCGTGCGGGAGAAGCAGGACGAGGCCGCTGGCACGCAGCCACTTGGCCTCACCCGAGGCGATGAACTGGTCGATGATCGTTTGCGCGCCGTTGGCGAAATCGCCGAACTGCGCCTCCCACAGCACCAGGCACTTGGGGTCGGCGAGCGAATAGCCATATTCGAAGCCGAGCACGCCAAACTCGCTCAAGGGACTGTCGCGGACCTCGAAACGGCCGCCCTCGACCTCGCACAGCGGGATGTATTTATCGCCGCTCTTCTGGTCGACCCACACTGCGTGGCGCTGGCTGAACGTGCCGCGGCCGCTGTCCTGGCCCGACAGGCGAACGCCGTTGCCGTCGGCGAGCAGGCTGCCGAACGCCAGCGCCTCGGCCGTCGCCCAGTCGAAGCCTTCGCCGCTGTCGAACATCGCCTTCTTGGCGTCGAGGATGCGCTGGAGCGTCTTGTGGATGGCGAAGCCGTCGGGGACGCGCGTCAGGATGTCGGCGAGGTCGCGCATCTCCTTGTCGTCGATCGCGGTCGCGGCGTTGCGGCGGCCGAGCACCGGCTCGCCCGGCCGGCCGAGCCCGGCCCAGCGGCCCTCGAACCAGTCGGCCTTGTTGGGGAGGTAGGAAACCGCGGCGCCGAAGTCCTGCTCGAGATGGGCGAGATATTCCCTTGTCTGCTGCTCGACCCAGGCCGCGTCGATCACGCCCTCGTCGGCCAGGCGCTTGGCGTAGATCTGGCTGATCGGGGGGTGCTGCTTGATCGCGGCATACATCAGCGGCTGGGTGAAGCTCGGCTCGTCGCCCTCGTTGTGGCCGAACCGGCGATAGCACCACATATCGATGACGATGTCGCGGCCGAACCGCTGGCGGAACTCGGTCGCCATCTTGCAGCACCAGGTCACCGCCTCGGGGTCGTCGCCGTTGACGTGCAGGATCGGCGCCTGGACGCCCTTGGCGACGTCCGACGGATAGGGCGAGGAGCGCGCGAATTGCGGGCTGGTGGTGAAGCCGACCTGGTTGTTGATGATGAAATGCATGGTGCCGCCGGTGCCGTAGCCCGGGAGGCCCGAGAAGCTGAGGCACTCCCACACCACGCCCTGACCGGCGAACGCGGCGTCGCCGTGGAGCAGCAGCGGCAGGACCTTCTTGCCGTGCGCGTCGCCCTTGTAGGTCATCACCGCGCGCGCCTTGCCGAGCACGACCGGATCGACCGCCTCGAGGTGCGACGGGTTGGGGAGCAGCGACAAATGGACCCGGTTGCCGTCGAACTCGCGGTCGCTGCTGGTGCCTAAATGATATTTGACGTCGCCCGAGCCGCCGACGTCGGCGGGGTTGGTGGCGCCGCCGGCGAACTCGTGGAAGATCGCCTGGGCCGGCTTGCCCATCACGTTCGAGAGGACGTTGAGGCGGCCGCGGTGGGCCATGCCGACGTCGATCTCCTCGACGCCCATCTGGCCGCCATATTTGATCACGGCTTCCAGCGCGGGCACCGCGCTCTCGCCGCCGTCGAGGCCGAAGCGCTTGGTGCCGACATATTTGCGGGCGAGGAATTTCTCCCACTGCTCGGCGTGGATCACCTTGGCGAGGATCGACTGCTTGCCTTCGGGCGTGAACTGCACGGTCTCGTCGGCGCTCTCGATCCGTTCCTGGATGAAGCGCCGCTCCTCGACCTCGTTGATGTGCATATATTCGAAGCCGATGTGCCCGCAGTAGGTCTCCTGCAGCACCTGCAGCATCTGGCGCACGGTCGCCGTTTCGTAGCCGAGCACGCCGTCGATCCAGATCGGGCGGTCGAGGTCGGCGTTGGTGAAGCCGTGATAGGCCGGCGTGAGGTCCGGCGGGACGTCCATCCGGGACAGGCCCAGCGGGTCGAGCCGGGCAGCGAGGTGCCCGCGCACGCGATAGGTGCGGATCAGCATCATCGCGCGGATGCTGTCGTCGGCGGCGCGGCGGATCGCGTCTGGATCGCCGGTGGTCGCCGCGGCGCGCTCCGACGCCGCCTTGCGGAACGCGTCGATGCTCGCCTCGGTCGGGTCGAGCCCGAGGTTGAGATCGTCGAGCTCCGACAGCGGCCAGTTGGGCCGCGCCCAGCTCGGCCCGGCCTCGCGTTCGATCATTCCGGCGGCGTCGTTCA
>DASTID010000201.1:0-3042 GCA_035717905.1 Sphingomicrobium sp.
TGGAGCCTCGGCGGCGTCTATGCTCGCGAGATCGCCCGCGAGGTGCCCGAACTGGTGCGCGCGGTGGCGACGCTCGGCTCGCCCTTCTCGGGCGACCCGCACATGAACAACGTGTGGCGGCTGTACGAATGGGTGGCGGGCCACAAGGTCGACGATCCGCCGGTGCCGCACTTCCCCGATAAGCCGCCGGTGCCAACGCTGGCGATCTGGTCGGCGAATGACGGGATCGTGGCGAAGCGCGCCGCGCGCGGTCTCGAGGGCGAGCGCGACAAGGAAGTCGAGATCGGCTGCGGCCACATGGCGTTCGGCATCTCGCGCAAGGCCGGGCGGCGGGTGGCGAAGGAAATCGAGCGGTTCCTGAGCGAAATCGAGCGTTAGGCGTCATTGCGAGCGCAGCGAAGCAATCCAGCGCCGCAGCTGGATTGCCGCGGCTCCTTCGGAGCCTCGCAATGACGATAACGAGTCGCGCCATTGACTCTTGATCCGGACTCGCCGGATAAAGAACAAAAGTAGAACATAAGCGTTGTGAGTCGTGTGGCTGCGAACCTGTCCCTGGTCGCGGGCGGCGGAGTCCGCCTTGGCGAAAAGCGTGCCAACTTCAGCGAGTTGGACGAACGCTGGCATTTGCCCGCGCCGACCCGGCCGAGCCTGTCCGAGCTGTTCGCGACGCACCCGCGCGACGGCGGCTGGGCGGGGTTCCTGCTGGCGCAGGTCGACGGCTCGAAGCCGGTTTTATGGGTGCAGGATCGGATGGCGATCCTGGAAGGCGGGCGGGTTTATCCGCCGGGACTGCCGGCGCGGGACCTCGTTCATGTCGAGGCGCGCGACGCCAAGGACGCGCTGTGGGCGATGGAGGAGGGGCTAAGATGCGCTGCGCTCTCCTGCGTGATCGGCGAATTGTGGGGCGACCCGAAGACGCTCGACTTCACCGCGACGCGGCGGCTGGCGGTCGCGGCGGAAAAGAGCGGCGTGCCGTGCTGGCTGGTGCGGCTCGGCGGCACCGCGAATTTGAGCGGGGCGCGGATGCGCTGGCGGATCGGATCCGCGCCGTCCCTGGCCAACGGCCTCGACCCCAAGGCGCCGGGGCTGCCGGCATGGGACGCCGAGCTGTTCCGGGCGCGCGGGCGCCCGCCCGGACGGTGGAGCATTACGCGTGACGCGGATTCTTTCCATCTGGTTGCCGGCGCTGGCGATCGAGCGCTGGGCGAGAAACAGCGGCGCCGCGCCTGACAGCCCGGTCGTCCTCACCGTCGAAGGCACGCACGGGCCGATCGTCCATGCGGTGACGCGCGCCGCCGCCGAGCGGGGCGCGCGGGCGGGCGCGCGGCTGACCGACGCGCGCGCGCTCGACCCGGCGCTGGTTGCCGTGCCGGCCGACCCGGCGGGCGACCAGGCCTTGCTCGAGCGGCTCGCGCGCTGGGCCGGCCGCTGGTCGCCGCTGGTCGAGGTTGATGGACGCGATGCGCTGCGGCTCGATGTGACCGGAATCGCGCATCTGTTCGGCGGCGAGGAAGGACTGCTCCGCGATGTCGAGCGGCGGTTTGCGGCGCTTGGGCTGACCGTGCGCGTGGCAATTGCGCCCACTGCGGCGGCGGCCTGGGCGCTGGCGCGGTTTCATCCCTCTCCCTTCAAGGGAGAGGGCGACTCAGCGAAGCTGAGCGGGGTGAGGGGTGTGCAAGCTCCCACACCCCTCGCCCTTCCGGCCCCCGGATCAAGTCCGGGAGCCTCCCTCCCTCTCCCTCAATGGGAGAGGGGTTTACTGGAGAAACTCACCCCCCTCCCCGTTTCCGCGCTGCGCCTCGACCTCGACACGGTGCGCACGCTCGAGCGGCTGGGGCTCAAAACCATCGGCGCGCTGGCCGGCATGCCGCGGCTCGCGCTGGCGCGGCGGTTCCGCGGGGGCGAGGACGTCGTCGACGCGCTCGACCGGCTACTCGGCCGCAAGCCGGAGCCGCTGACCGCGGCACCGGCCGACGCCCCGCCGCGCGCGCTGCTCAAACTCGAGGAGCCGGCGACGCACCCGGAAGCCGGAGCCCAAGCGCTCGAGCGGCTGATCCCCGAGCTGGTGCGGCAGCTGCAGGAACGGCATCTCGGCGCGCGGCGGCTGGCGCTGGCCGGGTTTCGAGTCGACGGCAGCGTCGCGGCGGCGTCGGTCGCGACGGCGATCCCGAGCCGCGAGCCGAAGCATCTCCAGCGGCTGCTGGCGGACAAGGCGGCGGCGCTGAACCCCGAGTTCGGCTTCGACGCCTTCGCGTTGACGGCGGAGTGGGCCGAGGACCTTGGCGCCGCGCAGGACAGCCTGGTCGAGGAGCCGTCGGGGACACGCGAGCTCGCGCGGCTGGTCGACCGGCTGACGGTCAAGCTGGGGCCGGAGCGCGTGCGGCGGCCGCGGGCGCACGAGAGCCATCTCCCCGAGCGTGCGATCGGGTGGGTTGCGGCGATCAGCTCCTCCCTATCGCGCAGCGATGGGGAGGGGGACCGCTCGACGAAGTCGAGTGGTGGAGGGGTTTGGCGCCGACCCCTCCACCATGCCGCTTCGCGCCATGGTCCCCCTCCCGGGCCTGCGGCCAGGGAGGAGCTTAGTCGCCCCCACCGCCTCCTCGACCGGCCCGAGGCGATCGACGTCATTTACGCCACGCCCGAGGGCATGCCGCGACGGTTCGTGTGGCGGCGGGCGGTGCACGACATCGCGCGCGCCGAGGGTCCCGAGCGGATCGCGCCCGAATGGTGGCGCCAGCCGTCGTCGGCGCGGCTGCGCGATTATTACCGGGTCGAGGATTCGGACGGGCGGAGATACTGGATCTACCGCGAGGGGCTGATCGGCGACGGCCGGGGCGGACTGCCGGGCTGGTTCATTCACGGGCTGTTCGGGTGACGACGATCTTGATCGTCGCCCCCGCGAAAGCGGGGGTCCCGCTGCCTTCAAGAACAAGCGGGATTCCCGCTTTCGCGAGAATGACGGGTTGTGCCTGAAAAGGCCGGATTCTCACGCCTCAAGCTGGTGCCGCGCGACGGCATGCCCCCGCCGCCGGTGACGGCGTC
>DASTID010000202.1:0-4052 GCA_035717905.1 Sphingomicrobium sp.
GTGATCGGCGCAACCTATATCCGCGACGTCGAACCGGGCGAGATGGTCCTGGTCAACGACAGCGGAATCCGCTCATTCCGACCGTTCGAAATGGCGAGCCCGCGCCCGTGCATCTTCGAGCATGTCTATTTCTCGCGGCCCGATTCGATCGCCGAAGGCCAGTCGGTCTACGAGGTGAGGAAAGCGATCGGCGCCGAGCTTTCGCGCGAAGCTCCGGTCGAGGCCGATTATGTCGTGCCGGTACCCGACAGCGGAGTCCCCGCCGCGATCGGCTTTTCGCAGGAGTCCGGGATTCCGTTCGAGCTCGGAATCATCCGTTCGCACTATGTCGGACGCACCTTCATCCAGCCGACCCAGGAGGTCCGGCACCTTGGCGTGAAGCTCAAGCACAACGCCAACTCAGCCCTTGTGGACGGCAAGAGCATCGTGCTGATCGACGATTCGATCGTTCGCGGCACGACCTCGGTCAAGCTGGTGCAGATGATGCGCGACGCCGGCGCCCGCGAGGTGCACATGCGCATCGCCTCGCCGCCGACCCGGCACAGCTGCTTCTACGGAGTCGATACGCCCGAGCGCGCGAAGCTGCTCGCGGCGCAGATGAGCGTCGAGCAGATGCGCGATTACATCAACGCCGACAGCCTGGCGTTCATCTCGATCGAGGGGCTCTACCGCGCGCTCGGCGAGGAGCGGAACGACACGCTGCCGCAGCGCTGCGACGCCTGTTTCACGGGCGCTTATCCGACGACCCTCACCGATCTCGCGGACAAGGAAAACGGCGCGGCGCTGTCTTTGGTCGCCAGCCGCTAGCCGCTACACGCGGCTCCGATGACCGATTCGAAGCCCTTCTCCGGCAAGCTCGCGCTCGTCACCGGCGCCAGCCGCGGCATCGGCGCGGCGACGGCCGAAGCGCTTGCCCAGGCGGGCGCGCACGTGATCCTGGTCGCGCGGACCGCCCCGGCGCTCGAGGAGGTCGAGGAGCGGATCCACGACGCCGGCGGAAGCGCGACGATCGCGCCGCTCGACCTCACCGACGGCACCTCGGTCGGCAAGCTCGCGACCGCCATCGCCGAGCGCTGGGACAAGCTCGACATCCTCGTCCTCAATGCGGCGATGCTCGGGTCGCTGACCCGCGTCCAGGACATCGACGCCGGGGAATATGCGCGGGTGCTGACGCTGAACGTCGGCGCCAACCAGGCGCTGATCGCGGCGTTCGATCCGCTGCTGCGGAAATCCGAGCGCGCGGACGTGGTCGCGATCACGTCGAGCGTCGGCGGCGAGCCGCGCGCCTTCTGGGGCGCCTATGGGTCATCGAAGGCGGCGCTCGAGAATCTGCTCGGCGCTTATGCCGACGAGACCGCGCACACGGGAACCATCCGGGTCCACATCGTCGATCCGGGCGCGACCCGAACGCGGATGCGCGCCAATGCCTTCCCGGGGGAGGAGCCGGATAGCGTCAAACCGCCGGAGGTGGTCGGCGCGGCGCTCGTCGAGCGGCTATCGGCCGACGCGCCCACGGGCGAGAAGATTCGCGTCGAGGCCGACGCCTGAGCATTCGGCGCGTGAAGCGCCAATCACGAGCGCCTGACCATCGTCACTTGCGCGACGTCGATCGCGCCGCCGCGAAATCCGCCCTCGCAATACATCAGATAGTAACGCCAGAGATCGTGGAATTCGGCGGCGAACCCGCGGAGATCACCGCGCGCGACCGCCGCATCGTAACGCTGCCGCCACTGCTTGAGGGTCTCGGCATAATCCAGCCGGAAACCGTCGCGGTCCTGCCACGACAGTCCGCGCTCGCGCGCCAGCGTCTCGAACCGCGGCTCGTCGAGCAGGCATCCGCCCGGGAAAATGTAGGTCTGGATGAAATCGGCGCCGCGCGCATAGCCCTCGAAGATGTCGTGGTCGATCGAGATGAACTGCAGCGCGGCGCGTCCGCCGGCCCTGAGGTTGCGCGCGATCGCGTCGAGGTAGGCGCCCCACCAGCGCTGACCGACCGCCTCGACCATCTCGACCGAGGCGACGGCGTCGAAAGCTTCCGATGTGTGGCGATAATCCTCGAGGCGGATTTCGATCCGGTCGGCGAGGCCGGCGGCGGCGATCTTGCGCTCGGCCCAGTCCTTCTGCTCGCGGGACAGGGTCAGGCCGACGACCGAGGCGCCGCGCCTGGCCGCCTCGATCGCCAGCGTCCCCCAACCGCAGCCGATCTCGAGCAGGCGGTCGCCGGGCTTGAGCTCGAGCCGGTCGAGCAAGGTGCCGACCTTGTTGAGCTGGGCGTCTTCCAGCGGCTGCCCGGGCGAAGCGAAACGCGCCGCCGAATAGGTCATCGTCGGGTCGAGCCAGGCCGAATAGAAATCGTTGCCGAGGTCGTAATGCGCGGCGATGTTCCGCTTCGCCTTGCGCGGCGCATTGTCGCGCAGCCGGTGCGCGAGCCGGTTGACCCAGCGCGACAGGCCCTTGGCGCGGCCGATGTTGCCGAGCGGAGCGGCGTTGGCCGAGAACAGTTCGAAGATCGCGACGGGATCGGGGCTCGACCATTCGCCGAGCGTCCATGCCTTGTACCAGCCGACCGAGCCCGACGTCGCGAGGCGCACCAGCGCCATCCAGCTGCGCAGGTTGACGACCGCGGCCGGTCCACGCACGCGGAATCCGACCTCGCGCGTCCGGCCGCCGGGAAGCGTCAGCCGGATGCCGCCGCAGGCCAGCCGCTCGTCGATCTCGTCGAGCACCTTCGAGAAAGCGGGCGCGGCGAGGCGCGCCACCAGGCCGCCGCCGGTGGCGAAACGGCGGTCCGCGCGAACCAGATGCTCGCCGCGCGTGCTCATGACGGGGGAGTTATGAACTCGATCCCCGATTGTCGAGCGGGATGAGGAACGGCGTGGCGCGAATGCGGCGGCGGTTCTCGTAGAACCGCTGGTCGGTGAGGAAGGCGCGGCGGCCGTCGACGACGACCATCGGCATGCGCGACCAGAACAAGAAGGCGCGAACGTGCGGGTTGCGTTTCGCGGTTGCCGCCAGCCGCGGGTCTTCAAGTCGCAGCGGGACGATCTCGCGCTCGAGCCGCGCGTGGTTGAGCCCTTCCAGCACATTGTAGGCGCCGGCGCCGCCGAGCCCCTCGCCGCGCCAGATCATCCGCCGCTTCCAGAAGGCGAGCGGGATCTCGCCGGCGACGATCATGTCGGGCCTCACCACCCGCTCGACCAGTGGCCGCGTGACCGCCACGGCGCGCAGGCTGATCGCCGCGTTGAGCGCGATATAGCCGAGCACCGCCGCGCCCGCCCACAGCGCCGGGCCGGTCCACTCGCGGCCGCGGCGCTCCGCGCGCCACGAAAGCTCGAGGCCGAGGATCAGCATGACCCAGATCCAGGGGTCGATGATGAACAAAGTGTCGCCATAGAACCAGCGGTTCGAGAACGGCTCGGCGAGGCGCGTGCCGTAGGTGTTGAGGAAATCGAGCAAAGGGTGGCTGAGCGTGCCGAGGAAGCAGGCGAGCAGCAGCCCGCGCAGCTTCAGTGGGCCTTCCTTGCCAGGCCGCAACCGTTCGTACAGCCAAATGATTGCCGCGGCCACGAACGGCATCGTGACCAGCCCGCCGAGGCCGTGGGTGAAGCCGCGATGCGCCGCGAGCGGGTCGCAGCCGAAGCCCCGCGCGACGAAACTGTCGACGTCGGGCAGGTTGGCCGACAGGATCAGTGCCGGCATCGCGCGCGGTGTCAGCCGCTTGAGCCCCGCGCGGCCCAGCACCGCGCCGACGAGGCTGTGGGTGAGGTTGTCCAATTATCCTCCCCAGCATTTGCTGGGGAGGGGAACCGCCGAAGGCGGTGGAGGGGTACTTCTCATCGCGCCAGGAACCCCTCCACCAGCTTCGCTGGTTCCCCTCCCCACGAAATCGTGGGGAGGATATTCACTCATCAAAGCTGGTGCGGCTCCTTTTCGACCTGCCAGGTCTGGCCCTTGGCCACGAGCGCCTGGAGGTCGGGCGTCTTGCCCGATGCGGCGGCCGTGTTCTGCTCGACGACCGCGCTTTCGAAGGTCGCCGCCGGGTTCTCGTAGAT
>DASTID010000203.1:0-16919 GCA_035717905.1 Sphingomicrobium sp.
CTTCGTGTCGTCGTCGTAGAATTGCGCCGGCTCCCACACTTGGACGCTGCCGGTAGGACCGACGGCGGGAGCGATGATCTCCGACCAATATTTGTTGCCCCCGAACAGGTCGATGACGTGCATGCCGGGCTTGAGCCCGAGGAAGGCGAGGACCTCGGCCGGCTTGCGCGACTCGTCGAGCTTCACATTGTCGGCGGACCGGCCAGGCGCGGCGACCGCCGCGCTGATTGTCGGAGCCTGAACGGGCGCGGCGGCGGCAAGCGGCGCAACGCCGAGCGCGAGAGCGGTTAGGAGCGGAAGCTTGAGCATCGAATCCCCCTTATCGTGACGGGCGCGCCGCTGCGTCGCGGGCAACCCGCGGGCAAGCGTGCTTCGACCAAAGCGCATCTTGGCGCGACCGGGGCTTGCGCGCTAGAGTGATTCCCGCACAGCCATTTGAGCGGGGGTTCTATGGCCACGATCGTCGCGCCGCCAGCCGAGCGGAAGCTTTCCGAGCGCAAATTCTATTCGCGGATGGCGATGCTTCTCGTCGCCGTCGTGTTCATCGGTTTCGCGCCGAGCTTCTATTTAAGGAACATCGTCCCCGCTTATCCGCGGCCCAACCCGACCCTGCCGCCGGCGGTCATCTTCCACGGCCTGATGTTCACCTTGTGGATGGCGCTGCTGATCGTCCAGACCCAGCTCGTCGCGACTCGCCGCACCGAAACCCACATGAAGCTCGGCAAGGCGACGATGCTGCTGGCGGTCGCATTGATCCCGGTGATGTACCTGACCGCGGTCTGGGGCGTGCCGCGCGAAAGCCATCCGCCGTTCACCGATTCGCTCAACTGGACCGCGATTCCCCTCGCCGTGATCCCGGCCTTCGCCTTTCTCGTCTACGAGGCCTGGCGGCGACGGCGCGAGGCGCAGTGGCACAAGCGGCTGATGCTCAGCGCGACGATCCTGTTCGTCGCCGGCCCGGGCTTCAGCCGAATTCCGCTGGCGCCGCCGACATTTTGGGGCTTCGCCATCCAGCTACTGCTCGGCACCGTGCTGTTGTTCGCACCGCTGTTCTGGTGGGACCGCCGGACGCAGGGCAAGGTGCATCCGGCGACCTGGACCGGCTTCGCCGTCGCGCTGGCAGCGGCGGTCGTCCCGCTGGCCCTGCTCTACACGAGTAGCTGGGGCGGCATTGCCGCGCAGCTGCCGGGCGTCAGGGCCTAGGCGGCCCTCGCCTTCGCCATCGCCTGCAACAGCTTCAGCGCTTCGTGCGCCGAGGTCGCGGCGCCTTCCTGCCAGGTCTGCTGATAGCTCAGATGCTCGCCGGCGAAGACGATCGGCCCCTCCGGCCTGAACAGCTCGCGATAGCCATCGCCGCGGTCGAGATTGCCGCCGAAATCGGCGTCGCCCCACAACGGCCCGACGCCTTCCGAATAAGGCGTGATTCCCCAGGCCACGGTCACGCCCTTGCCGAGCAGGCGCGAGCGGCCGGGATGCAGCGCTTCGATCGACTCGCGGCTGATCCGGAACCGCTCCTCGTGCGACAATGCCGCGAACGAATCGGGCGTGTCGCGGTTGGTCCAGCCGGCGCAATAGGCCCCGACGATCACGCCTTTGGCGGTGCCGATCTCGCCCGACGGGTACATCACGTTCTCGTTCAAGCGGTCGGTCCAGGCGAGGCCGCCGAAGATATTGTCGTCGCTCTCCCAGAAGCGCGGCGCCTCGAAGGCGAGCTTGACGCTGTGGAGATAGGGCGGCGCGGCGGCGATCGCGGCTTTCTTGGCGGGCGAGAAGTCGCTCGGGATGCGGCCGAGGATCGGCAACGGCAGCGTGCACACGCAATAATCGGCCTCGGTCGCCTGCGCTCCCGGCCCGTGCTCGATGCGCACCCGGTCGCCGCTGCGACGGATGGCCGAGACCGGCGTGCGCAGCCGCACCGCCGGTTTCACCTGCTGATAAATCGCGTGCGCGATGCGATCCATGCCGCCGACCGGCTGGAGCATCGTCGCCTGCATGTCCCAAATATGCTCGAACAGGTATGGCAGAGTGACGGCCGGCGAGGGCGCGAGCTCCTTGATCGTAAGCGGTGGCAGCGGGACTGGTGGGTGGTCGTAGCCGCCGCCTTCCGCGGATACGCCCGAGCGCCCGGTGGGCCGGTACACGCCGTCGGCACCAACGGCCGCATAGGGCGCGAGGAATTGGCGCACGGCGGCGAGCTCGTCGGGCGGAACCACGCCGTCGAGCGCCTTGCGGTCGATCGCCTTGGCGAGGAGCTCGGCGAGATGGCCGCGCATGTCCTCGACCATCCGCCGTTCGGGCTGGACCTTGCCGCCGAAATCCCATCCAGCATTGCGGTTGACGTTGACGAACGGCTCGAGCTGGACGCCGAAGCGCCGCGCGTAGCCCAGGATCACCCGGTGGGTGCTCGGGATTCGCGCCGGGCCGGCGTTGAAATAGAGGCCGGGATCGAAGCTCGCGACCTGGTCGGGCCGCCCTGTCTGGACGATGCGGTCGCCGCCGCGGATGGTCCAGGAACGGCCGCCGATCCGATCTCGCGCCTCGAGCACCGTTACCCTGTAGCCGGCACGCTTGAGCTCATAGGCCGCGATGAGCCCGGCGATCCCAGCGCCGAGGATCACGACCGAGCGGCCGCTGCCACTCGACCGCGGCAATCCGAAATTCTCCGCTCCGGCCGGCGTCGGGATCGCCAGCCCAAGCGTCTCCATCGCCAGATAGGCCGCCCCCAGCCCGCCGACGGTTCCGATATGCTCGAGCAGCGCGCGGCGAGTGAGCGCCATCCCGTCCCCCCGTTTCCGGCGACTCGCCCAGGTCGCCGTCCAAGCGACAAACTGACAGCAATATGGGGTTCGTCGCCATAAAAATCCGTGACGCCGGCGCATCGGCTCGGCGGCTCGCGCGTTCCTGTCCCGAGTCCCCTGAAAAGAACGAGGAGCACGGGCATGACCCATCACGACCATTCCGACGAAATCAGCACGCTGAACACGCTGATCGCGACGACCATCGACAGCGTCACCGGCTACGAGGATTCGGCGCAGAACATCGACAACGAGCGCTTCCGCGAGATCTTCCGCCAGCGCGCCGACGAGCGGCAGCGGGTTGCCGAAGAGCTGCGCGGCGAAGTCCGCCGGCTCGGCGGCGATCCCGAGGACGGCGGCTCGTTCCTCGGCAAAACGCACCAGCGCTTCGAGGATCTGAAGGCCGCGGTCACCGGCCGCGACGAGCAGGCGATCGTCAACGAGGTCGAGCGCGGCGAGGATTATCTCAAGGAGAAGTTCGAGGCGGCGCTGAGCGGCGGCACGCTGAGCGGCGAGAGCCGTTCGGTCGTCGAGCGCTGCTACCAGTCGGTGCGTTCGGGCCACGACCAGATCAGCCAGCTCAAGCACGGCATGGAAACGCCGGCGCACTAAGCGAAATTCGCCGTCCCCTTTCTGGGACGGGGACGGGGCGGCAGTCCGGCCAGCACTGCCGCCCCGCTTAGTTGACGATCAATAGCCCATCAGGGCGAGGACCTCGCGGCGGCTGCGTTCGTCCTCGCGGAAGGTGCCCATCATGCGGCTGGTGGTCATCACCACCCCGGGCGTGTTGACGCCGCGCGCGGTCATGCAAGCGTGGCTGGCCTCGATCACCACCGCGACGCCCTTGGGCTGGAGGTGGGTCCAGATCGTATCGGCGATCTCGGCGGTGAGCCGCTCCTGCACCTGCAGCCGCCGCGCGAAGCCGTGCAGCACGCGCGCCAGCTTGCTGATCCCGACGACCTTGTCGCGCGGCAGATAGGCGATCGACGCCTTGCCGATGATCGGCGCCATATGGTGCTCGCAGTGCGACTGGAAGGGAATGTCCTTCAACAGCACGATCTCGTCGTAGCCGCCGACCTCCTCGAACGTCCGGCTGAGGTGGATCGCCGGGTCCTCGGCATAGCCGGCGGCATATTCGCGCCAGGCGCGCGCGACCCGGCGCGGCGTGTCCAGCAGCCCTTCGCGCTCGGGATCGTCGCCGGCCCAGCGGATCAAGGTGCGGACCGCGTCGGCGACGTCATCGGGAACTTCGACTTTCGGCGCTCCGTGCACCAGGTCGCCGTTGGCGGGCGTGCCACTCATTCTTCAAGCTCCCGTGCAATGTCGTCGGCCACGGCAGCCGCTTGCTCGCGGATGTCGGGCACCGCAATGATCTCCCAATAGCGGGCCTTGGTTAGAGGTCCGAGCGCCCAGATTCGTTCCCCGCCGGCCGCGCGGGAGCGCTCGTCGACGTCGAGCCCGATGCCGAGCGCATCGCCGCGAACCTGGTTCGCGTCGAGCAGACTGCGGAGCAGCGGGTCGCGCGTATGTTCGATCGCGTGCAGCGGCCCGGTGCAGTTGAATGCGTAAGCGAAAGACATCGTCCGCGCTTGGGACGCGCCGCGGCGACGAATTCCGACCTCGAGGCAATCGCCTGCGGCTTGCGCCGAGACGATGCGCCCGGCGACGATCTCCAGCTGCCCCTCGCCGACCAGGCGCGCGATCGTGTCCGCGACCTCGGGCGCGATCCGGTGGCGGTGAACGTCCCACCACGGCCGCGCGTGCCTGAGGAAACGGCGCTGCTGGCCGGCGTCGAGGCTCTGCCACAGGCCGTGGCTGTGGGGCCTGAGGCTGTCGACCGCAGCGCGCCAGCCGACTTCGGCCGAGCGCTTCCGCAGCCAGCGCCAAAGCGCGCGCAGATTGCCGTGCGGCAGCGCGTCCCACTCGACCGCAACAGGCTCGAAATCGGCATGCGCGCGCGGCGCTTGTCCGCGCCGCGACAGCGCGACGATGCGCCCGCGGTGGCCGGCGGCATCGAGCGACAGCACCAGGTCGACCATGGTCAGGCCGGTGCCGACGAGCAGCGCCGACCCGCCGCTGTTCGCCAGCTCGGCGACCGCCGCCCGCGAATCCGCTGCCCAGGGATTGTTGATGAAGTGATCGCCGGCGCCCGCGAAGGCCCGCAGCGCGTCGGGCTCCTGGTTGCCGACGGCAAGCGCCAGGGCATCGGACGTCACCTCGCGTCCGTCGCCGAGCGCGACGCGCCAACCGTCCTCGCCACGCGCGGCGCGCACCGCGTCGGCATGCTCGACTGCGAGATGCCCGCTTTCGACGGCCTCGGCGAGGATGTCCTTGAGATAGCGGCCGAACAGCCGCCGCTGGGCGAATCCGCGCGGGTCGCCGCCTTCGGCCGCGAAGCGGTCCGCGAAATGCGCGGGCTCGCCGGCCCAGGCGCTCATTCCCTCGGCGCGGACATTGAGGAGGTGCGCGGGCTCGGTCGTCGAATAAGCCACGCCATGGCCGGCGCGGCCGCTGCCGTCGATCAGGACCGAGCCGATGCCGCGCCGGGCGAGCTGGGCGGCGAGGATCGTCCCCGAAAACCCGCCTCCGACGATCGCGACCGGAACGCGCCGGTCAGATTTCATATTCGGGCCAGTCGTTGGGATTCGCCGCGCCGGCTTTGCGCCGCATCATATGATCGTACATGCCGGTGACGGTCTTGCCCGCCGTCTGCGTGAACCAGCCCGGGACAACCGCGTGGACGAGGCAGGCGATGCCGGCGCCGACGAGCCGCGCGCCGATCTTCGCCGCGCCGACGCCATGGCCGCCCCAGCTCATCCCGAGCGAGCGCGGATGCTCCACGAACAGCCGGTTGACCAGGCTCGGACCGCCTTGCGGCCCCGGCTGCCTCGTCGCCATGTCCCTGCCCCTTTCCAAGTTTGGCGACCCCGACAGGATTCGAACCTGTGGCCCTCAGATTAGGAATCTGATGCTCTATCCTGCTGAGCTACGGGGTCGCGCCTGGTCCCGAATAGTGGCTGCGTTCGTCGCGATCAATTCACGCGCCCGCGACTCGATATGAGCTTGGTCGGATTCGCAGCGCCAGAGCGCCACGATTCGGCGGCAGGTCGAACATCCGGGCTATTCCCTAGTGCGAGACTAGAGATTAGGACGAGGCATCGTCGACGAGCGTGATGCCCGGCTGCGTTCCCCGGCCGAATGCCTCACTCCCGGCGCCAGGCCAGGCCGGGCATCACGTATTCGCGAAGGGATCGGCGAGCGTCACGAAGTCACCGCGTCGGGAATCGGCCGGCGGTGATTGAGCGCCGGGATGCGCGAGCGCACCTCGGGGATTCGCGAGAGGTCGATGTCGGCGAAGCCGACGCCGGGCTCCTCGCCCATGTCGAGAAGCACTTCGCCCCACGGATCGACCACCAGCGCATGACCGAAGGTGTGGCGGCCGTCCTCGTGGCGGCCGACCTGCGCCGCGGCGACGACGAACAAACCCGCCTCGATCGCCCGCGCGCGCAACAGGACGTGCCAGTGCGCGCGCCCCGTCGGCACGGTGAACGCCGCCGGCACCGCGATCACGTCGGCATCGGCCTCGGCGATTCGGGCGAACAAGGTGGGGAAGCGCAAGTCGTAGCAGATCGTCAGCCCGAGCTTGCCCACCGGCGTGCCGTTGACCAGCACCGCTCCGCCGCCGGCGCGATAGACCGAGGACTCGCGCCAGCTTTCGCCGGTCGGCAGGTCGACGTCGAACAAATGGATCTTGTCGTAGCGCGCCCGAACCTGTCCGCGCGGATCGATTACGAAACCCCGGTTGGCCAGCTTGCCGTCGTCGACCAGCACCGCCAACGAGCCGACGTGCAGCCACAGCGCGTGATCGCGCGCGGCGTCCCGGCAGGCGGCGAGGACGAGATCCTCGTCCTCTGGCCTCAGGCTCTCCCGCGCGCGCTCGGAATCGCGGTCGAGCAGCCCCGACATTTCGGGGGTGAACAGCATCGCCGCGCCGCCGCGCGCGGCCTCGCCCGCGGCGCGCACCAGCGCGTCGGCATTGGCCTTGGGGTCGATTCCGGTGTTCGACTGGAACAGCGCGATCCGGGTCATAAAGCGAACAACTCGTCGAGCTTGCCCTGGCGCTCGAGCACCATCAGATCGTCGCACCCGCCGATGTGCCGCCCGGCGATGAAAATCTGCGGCACCGTCATGCGCCCGTTGGCGCGCTGGATCATCGTCACCCGCTCGGTCCCGCCGAAATCGACGTGGATCTCGGTATAATCGACGCCCTTGCTGTCGAGCAGGTGCTTGGCCCGCCAGCAATAGGGGCAGGTGGTCTTCACATAGATTTCGACGATCGGCACGGGCGCTCCTTTCGCCGCGATATTAGGTGCGCTGCTCAACGCATCAACTGCGCAGGGCGCACCACGCGCGCCCAGCTGACAAGCTCGACCCGCACGGCGCCGGCGCGCTTCAGCGTTCGCGCACAGGCCTCGGCCGTGCTGCCGGTCGTCAGCACGTCGTCGATCAGGATGACGGTCTTGCCGGCAACGCGCGATTTGTCGGGCACGGAAAAGGCGCCGGCGACCGCCTTGCGCCGCTGCAGCAGGCTCATCCCCTTCAGCGGCGGGGTGCGCTTGATCCGGCGAAGCGCCACAGGATCGGAGCGAATGCGAAGCCTGCGCGACAGCTCGCGCGCGACCAGCGCCGACTGGTTGAACCCGCGGCCCCACAAGCGCGCGCGATGCAGCGGCACGGGCACCAGCAGGCAATCCCCTCCGGCAGGCGGAAGCAACGGCAGCATGAAGCGCGCCATGGTCCGCGCGATCGCGACCTTGCGGCCATATTTGAGGCGGATCGCGAGATCGCGCGCAATGTCGCCATAAGCCACCGCCGATCGGGTGCGCGCGATTCGCGGCGGCCGGGCGAGGCATATCGCGCACTGCTCGACGTCCGTCGCCTGCAGCGGCAGCCCGCAGGTCCGGCAACCGGCATCGCCGAGGAACTCCACCTGCTTCCAGCAGTCGGCGCAGAAGCTGTGCGGGTCGGCGACAATCGTCCCGCACGCCGCGCAACGCGGCGGCAGCGCGAAATCGAGCGCCCATCTTGCGCAGGTGCGAGCCACGCCGCCGATCATCCGATCCTTGTCGCGCGGCGGTGCCCATCGCACAAGCGCGATCGTGGCCGACCTGTTCGACATGGAGCTGCGCGCGCTGCGCCGCGACCGCGCGGCGCGGACCGGGCCGGAGCTGTTCCTGCTCGAGCGCGCGTTCGCCGACTGCCTCGAGCGCATCGCATTGGCGCAGCGAGGCTTCGCCAGCGCGCTCCTGATCGGTTGCCCTGACGCCCGCTGGAAGGACCGGCTCGCCGAGGTCGCGGCGACGGTCGACGTGGTCGATCCCGGGCGGCTGTTCGCCGAGGCCGCGGGCGGCGAGCAATTCGTCGAGGATGCGCGCCCTCTCGCCGCCGGCAGCCATGATCTCGTGCTCGCCGTCGGCACGCTCGACACGGTCAACGACTTGCCGGGCGCGCTGCGCCTGGTCCGCGCGGCGATGCGTCCCGACAGTCTGTTCATCGGCGCGATGTCGGGCGGCGAGACCCTGCCGCGACTGCGCCAGGCCATGCGCGCGGCCGATGAAGTGAGCGGCGCGGCGTCCCCCCATGTTCACCCGCGGATCGAGGGGTCGGCGCTCGCGCCGCTGCTGGCGGCCGCCGGGTTCGGAATCCCCGTCGTCGATGTCGACCGGGTCCAGGTGACCTATGGCTCGTTGCGCCGCCTTGTTGCCGACCTGCGGGCGATGGGCGCCACCAACGTGCTGACGGCCCGCTCGCGCCGCTCGCTGTCACCCACGGCGGCCGCCGCGGCGGCCGCAGCCTTCGAGCGAGCAGCCGACGGCGCGCGGACCGTGGAAACCTTCGAAATCCTGCATTTCGCCGCATGGACCGAAAGCGCCGGACAGCGATGACCGCGCGTTAACGATCTTCGCGGTAGAAGTTGTTAACCGACCTCCCGCTAAACCCGTCGCGTGGACGTGGACCAGAGGAGGGTGGCGTGGACGCTATCCGAAAGACTTTGCGCATGATTCGCGCCGACGAGCGCGGCGCAACGGCGATCGAATACGGGCTGATCGCTGCCCTCATCGTCGTGGCGATGATCGCCGGCCTGACCAAGCTCGGCGGTGGCACCAACGGCATGTGGGGCATGATCGCGAGCAACGTCTCGACCTATATGTGAGCCTGGAGCGGACGCTAGCGCCGCTCGCCGAACACGATCAGCTTGACCTTCTGCCCCGGCGCGAGGCGGCTGTTAGCCGCCAGCCCGTTCAGCGAGAGGAACCGCTCGAGCCTGAAGCTGCGGTAGGCCATGCGGCTTGCCAGCGACTGCACCGTGTCGCCCGCCCGGACCGTCACCACGTCAATCACGCGCGGCCGGATCGCCGCCGCTTCGGCCGGCGAGATCCGGCGCAGCGAATTGATCATCGATGCGAACGGGCTGATCCCGTAACCGCCGGGGGTCAGCATGACGAAATGGTAGATATGGTCCTGGTCCCATTGGTAGGCGACTACGCTGACGTCGATGACGCCCGATGACGTGTTGACGCGCGCGGTGGTGAACGCGGCCGGCATGCCATTGATCGTCGTGCGCTGCGGCGGCGGCACGGCGACCTGCCTGCGGGTCAGCTCCGCGAACACGCGAAGGATGTAGTTGTCGAGCGGTCCGGTAAATCGACCGCCGCTGAACTGCGCCTTCCCGGCCGAGCCCGCGATTGACACCGCGTAGGTGCCGTTCTGCATCAGGTAGCCGGTCGGGACGGTGAACTGGATGCGCAGGTCCGGATGGGTGAATGTCGCGCCGTCGATCACCCCCTGCGCCGGATCGTCGTCGACGTAGATGCCGTCGAGCTGGGCGAGGAATCCGTCGCGGTTGCGGATGCCGGTGCCGAGCCGGCCGGTGCCCCGCGCCTGTTGGAGCGCGCGCTGCATCCGGTTTTCGCTCAAGGGGTGGGTGCTCGCCCATTCCGGCGTCTGGCGGTTGGTCCGCCCCTGGATCCGCGTTTGCAGCGCGGAATTGCGGGCCAGCGCGGCGAGGATGCCCGGCCCGCCGGCCGGATCGTAGCCGGCGCCGATCAAGTAGCGGAGGCTGAGCGTGTCGGCCTGATATTCCTGCTCGCGCGAAAAGCTCAACGTGTCGAGCTTGGCGCGCGCCTGGAGGACGTTGCCGATTGCAGACCCGCCGAAAATCGCGCCGACGATCTGGCCGAATATGCCCAGCGAGTTGCGGCGGGCATATTGCTCGCGGATGTGAGCGTGATTGGCGGCGATGTGACCGACTTCATGGCCGAGCGCAAATGCGAGTTGGGACTCGTCGTCCATCAGGCTCATCAGCTGGCGCGTGATATAGACGTAGCCGCCGGGAACCGAGAAGGCGTTCTCCACGGCCGAGTTGAGCGTCGTGAAATGCAGCGCCTGGCCGGCGTTGGCGACGCCCGACTGCGTTCCGACGCGCCGGCCCACGGATTCGACATAGGCCGCGCGCGGACCGGTCTCGGCACCGCCGAGCTCCTGAATGATCTGCGAGTTTTCTCTTTGCGCCTCGGCGACGTCGCGCGGGTTCAGATAGCGTCCCGCCTGCGCGGCAACGAGTGCCGGGCTCAGCGCGGCAGCCGCCGCGGCAAGCATCAGGGCGCGTCTTCGCATGACCATCTCTCCCGTGCGGCGCCGAATTAAGCGCCGCATTTTTGAACGGAGAATGACTAAGCGCGGTTCCTGACGCTCAGCCGATCGCCAGGAACTTCGCCCTGCGCTGAGCGACCAGCTCTTCGGGACCAAGCGACGATACGCCGTCGAGCTCCTCGATCACGGCGCCCTTGAGCGACCCGATGGCGGCGTCGGGGTCACGGTGTGCTCCGCCGGTCGGCTCGGGCACGATGCGGTCGATGACGCCGAGCGCGAGCAGGTCGGCGGCGGTGATCTTCATCGCTTCGGCGGCGTCGGCCGCCTTGTCGGCGGTGCGCCACAAGATCGACGCGCAGCCTTCCGGCGAAATCACCGAATAGACGGCATGCTCGAACATCAATACGCGGTTCGCCGCGGCGACCGCGATCGCGCCGCCCGAGCCACCCTCCCCGACGATGACCGAGACCATGGGCACGCGCAGCGACAGGCATTCCTCGGTCGAGCGCGCGATCGCCTCCGCCTGTCCCCGCTCCTCGGCCTGGACTCCCGGGAACGCGCCGGGCGTATCGACTAGCGACACCACCGGCAGGCCGAAACGGTTGGCGAGCTGCATCAGCCGGATCGCCTTGCGATAGCCCTCCGGCTTGGCCATTCCGAAATTGTGCCTGAGGCGCGAAGCGGTGTCCTCTCCCTTCTCATGGCCGATCAGCACCAAGCGCCGTCCGTCGATCCGCGCCAGGCCGCCGACGATCGCCGGGTCGTCGGCGAACGCGCGATCGCCCGCGAGCGGCACGAAATCGTCGGCGATGCCGGCGATGAAATCCTTGAAGTGCGGCCGGTCTGGGTGGCGCGCGACCTGCGCCTTTTGCCACGGCGTCAGCTTGGCATAGGTGTCGCGCAGCAGCTTCGACGACTTCGCTTCGAGCCGGGAAACCTCGGATTCGATGTCGATGTCGTCGGAGCTGTTCGCGGTTTCGCGCAGCTCGGCGACGCGCCGTTCCAGCTCGGCGATCGGTTTCTCAAAATCGAGGTAGGTGACCATGTGCCGGGCGCGGGTAGGCCGAAGCTGCGCCAGCCGTCAACGCGGCCGCGTCGCCAGCGGATGGCGCGCATTGACCAGCTCGACCAGCCGCGCGCTGTCGACATGGGTGTAGATCTGGGTCGTCGCGATGTCCGCATGGCCGAGCAGCGACTGCAGCACGCGCAGGTCCGCGCCGCCGGACAGCAAATGGGTGGCGAACGCGTGGCGGAGCACGTGCGGGCTGACCCGCTCGGGCGGAATCCCGGCATCAGCCGCCATCTGGCGAACGATCTGGAACAGGCGGACGCGGCTTAAATGCTTGTTTCCGCTTGGAAACAGCCACAGCGCCTTGGCCGGGACATGGTCGAGCCATTTGGCGACCGCGGCTTCGGCGCGCGACGAGATCGGTACCAGCCGTTCCTTGTCGCCCTTGCCGCGGACCATCAGGAACGGCTGGCCGGGGCGCACCGCGGCACGCGGCAGTCCGACCAGCTCCGATGCCCTCAGCCCCGAGCCGTAGAGCAGCTCGAGCAGCGCGAGGTTGCGGACCGCGCTCGCCTCGCCGCTCGCGGCGCGATCCTCAGCCCGCTCGAACATGCGCGCGACCTCGCCTTCGTCGAGGATACGCGGCAGCGGGCGTTCGAACCGGGGCCGCGGCAAAGCGGCCGAGGGATCGTCGCCGCGCAACCCATCCTCGACCAGAAAACCGAAGAACCGCCGCAGCGCGGCGGAGCGCCGCGCGACGGTCGACGGCGCGAGCTCCGCCCACGCGCCGCCGAGCCGCGCCAGATCGTCGGTCCGCGCCTCGGCGAGGGAGCCGCCGAGCGCGTCGGCGGCGCGGTCGAGGTCGTTGCGATAGGCGGCGAGCGTATGCCGCGACGCGCCGGCCTCGGCCGCCATCATGTCGAGGAACCGGTCGACCAGCGCGCGGTCGTCCGGGCTCACGTGCGCGAAAGCGCTTCCGCGGCGATCATTCGCGCGGTGAAGTCCTGACCGGTCCGCCGCAGCGCGGTCAGCGCGTGGTAGAGATGGGCCGCCGGCACCCGGTCCCAGCGCGGGCTCTGCAGCCCGGTGCCGGTCATCACGACCACGGTTCCCGACTGCCCCACCCCCGCCGCCGCGTCGATCATCCGCGTCCAGCTGGTGCGATGGCCGAGGTCGAGATGGTAGCGCCGGTTGAGCGAGTTCGCCGAACGCTCGTTGATCCGGCCGAGTCCCGCCAGCCCGGCGACGAGCAGCCCGCTGCGCACTTTTCCCGGGCTTTTGTCGCGGCCGATGAAGTTGGCGATCCTTCCATAGCTGAGGTCGACCCGGGTCCCGTCGGGAGACGCGAGCGCGATCATCGCCCAGCAGCGGTCGCCGTTTTGGTCGTTCATGCGGGCGCACGCATTGGCCCAGCGCGCCGCCGCGCGGTCGTAGCCGGCGGCAAGCATCGCCGAGATCAGCTCGGGCGCGTCATTCTGAATTTCGGTGCTGGGCTCGACCAGCGCCGCCGCCCGCGCGACCAGCGCGCGTCGCGCCTCGCGCCGCAGCGGATCCTTGTCGGTGCCGAGGAGCCGGCGGATCGCTGCAACGCGGGTCTCGGCATCCTTGCCGACGAAGGCCTGGCGCAGCTGCCATGCGTCGGTGTCGGACAGGTCGCTGGGGTCCGTGGCATCGTAGATCGCGGAATAGAGGTCGATCATCGACTGCGACGAGAAGACGCCGAGGCCGGCCGCGAACAGCGCCGATTCGAGCCGCTCCTGCGGCGACAGCAACGGCGCCCGCGCCTGGAACGCGCGGAGCTGAGGCGACGCGTCGCGCATCAGCCGCGCCGGCAGCGTCATCCCCGTCGATGTGGCAAGCCCGAACCGCCAGGCCGTCAAATGATCGACCGGCTCCCATTCGATCGTCACCGCTCGCCCGGTATTCGCCCCCGCCCCGACGACCTTCTCCGGCAGCGCGAGATCGATTCCGCCGATCCTGCCGTGGCGCCGCGCCTCGTCGATCTGCGCGGCGGCGGTCTCCGGCTCGCCGGCGAGCGACGAGCACATCGCGTCGACCAGCGCGTGGATTCGCGCGTCATATTTGCGGATGCCGTTCTGGATCGGGCACAGCGCCGGCGGGTCGGCGCTCGCCAGCGCGCTCTGCACGGCGACCTGCACCATCTTCGGGGTGAACCGGTCGGTATCGACGCCGGCGACCAGCATTCGCGCCGCGTCGGCCTCGCCCATCCGGAGCAGCAGCCAGGCGCGCTCGGCAACCCAGTCGACCGGGTTCACGTCGCGCGGCGCTCGTGCGTTGGCGAGCAGCGCGTCGCGCATCGCGATATGCGCCCAGCGCGAGGCGATCGGCGTGTCCATGCGCCGCATCAGCGTCGACAGGAAGGCGCCGCTCGCCGCGCGCCACGGATTATCGCCGATGCTGGTCTGCGCCGGATCGAGCACCCCCACGACCCACGGATCGCGCCGCGCATGCGCCGGATATTCGACCGGCGGCGGGGGCGGCGGCAGGTTGAGCGCGGTCAGCTCCTCGACCGTGGTCTCGTCGGCCGCCGCGCCGGGCCGGGCGCCCGAGCTCAGCTGAGGCTCGCCGCCCGCCGGCTGCGTCGAGGGAGACGTCGTATTCACCGCCGGCTGCGCCGGAGCGGGCTGCGGCTGCGAGACCTGCTGCGCGATCGCCGGCAACGCGACCGCAAGCACTGCCCCGGCGAGGAGCAGTGGTCTAACGGCCATTGCCGCCTTGGGCGACGTCGACTTCGATGGTGTGGGTCGGCTGCTGCGCGGGCAGAGTCGACAGGAAGACGAGGCCGCCGACGACGAGGGCGAGAACGACGATCAGGACTGCAATTCTTGGCATGGGCGCGCTTTTGCCGACCGCGAAAGCCGCTGTATAGCCCCCTCAAGTCATGGATCTCGCCAAGCGTCTCGACCGGCCGGTAGTACTCGTGGGCCTGATGGGCGTCGGCAAGTCGACCGTCGGCCGCCGCCTGGCGCGGCGCCTCGGGCTGCCTTTCGTCGACAGCGATTCGGAGATCGAGGACGCGGTCGGCCTGCCGGCGGGCGAGCTGTTCGAGCGTTACGGCGAGGCCGATTATCGCGACGGCGAGCGCCGGCTCGTGGCCCGGCTGATCGACGGGCAGATTCGCGTGATCTCGACCGGCGGTGGGGTGTTCGTCGACCCGCGCACGCGCCAGCTGCTCAACGACCAGGCGATCACCATCTGGCTCGACGCGCCGGTCGACGTGCTCGCCGAGCGCACCGCGCGGCGCAACACCCGACCGCTACTGAGGAACGGCGACCCCAAGGGCACGCTCGAGCGCCTCGCGAAGATCGAATGCGAGGCCTATGCCGAGGCCCATATCCACGTGAAGAGCGGCGACGGCGCGCACAAGGACGTGGTCGAAGCCATAATCCGCGAGCTCGAACGGCATCTCAACCGCCGAATCGCCGGCTAGGCCGGGTCCCCGACCTCCTCCTGGTCGGGCAGCGGCCGGTCGACGTTGAACATCCGTTCGCGGCCGCTGCGCAAGTCGCCGCTGGCGCGCTGAAGCTCGAGCCGCTGGCAGTCGCGCATCCGATACTCGCGCTCGACCCGCTCGGCTTCCGGCCGGCCGACTCCGAGCCGCATCAGCGCTTCGCGTCCCATCAGTACCGCGCTTTCGAACAGCTCGCGCTGCAGCAGCGCGATGTCGAGCCCGGCGAAGGCGACGATCTGGCGCCGGTCGAACACGCGGACCATGACCTGCGCGTGCGGGAACGCCTCGAGGATCGCCTGGAGCTGGTCACGGGTGAAGTCCTGGCTGTCGTGGCAGAACAGGATCGCCTCGGCGGTGTCGGCGCCCGCCGTCCGCAGCAGGTCGATGCGTGTACCGTCGCCGTAATAGACCTTGGTCCCGAACTCCTCGCTGACCTCGATCTGCTCGGCGTCGACGTCGATGATCGTGACCGGTATCCGCTTTGCCATCAGCATCTGCGCGACGGTCTGGCCATAGCGGCCATAGCCGACGACAAGGACATTGGTCTCGGGCGAGAGCTCGGGGCCGTCGAGCCCCTCGCCGCCGCGCTCCTCACGCCGCTCGAGCCAGTCGGTCAGCCGCATCAGGAACGGCGTCGCCGCCATCGAGATCGTGACCACCGCGCCGAACAGCGAGGCGGCTTCGGGCAGGATCAGCCGCGCCGCGGTCGCCTGCGCGAACAGCACGAAGCCGAACTCGCCGGCCTGGCTGAGCAGCAGGCCGAGCCGCACCGCGCGTGGCCAGCTGTTGCCGAAGCTCCGCGCGAGGCCGGCGATCAGCACCGCCTTGGTGACGATCACCGCCGCCGCGATCCCGACGACGAACAAGGGCCGCGCGGCGATCACGCCGAGATCGAGCAGCATGCCGACCGAGAGGAAGAACAGCCCGAGCAGGATCGAGCGGAACGGCTCGACGTCGCTCTCGAGCTCGTGCCGGTAGGGCGATTCGGCGAGCATCACGCCGGCGACGAACGCGCCCAGCGGCACCGACAGATGGAGCGCGTGCATCACGGCGGCGGCGCCGACCACGGTGAACAGGCCGGCGACGATGAACAGCTCGCGCTCGCCCAGGCGCCCGACCAGCCGGAACAAGGGGTTGAGCAGCAATCGCCCGACGATCACCAGCGCGACCACCGCGCCCACCGTATATAGGGCGAGCGTGAGGCCGGTCGGCGCTCCCGGGTCGGGCGGGACCCGCGCCATCGCCGCGATGATCGTGATCATCGGCACGATCGCGAGGTCCTGGAACAGCAGGATCGCGAACGCGCGCTCGCCCTGCGGGGTGTTGAGGTCGTTGTCGGAGCGCAGCATCGGCAGCACCTGCGCCGTCGACGACAGGCCGAGCGGAAGTCCGATCGCGAGCGACGCCTCGGGCGAGATGCCGAGCGCGATGTGGAGCAGCAGGCTGATGGCGAGTCCGCACAGCACGACCTGTGCGAGGCCGAGGCCGAAAATGTCCTTCCTGAGTCGCCACAACCGGCTCGGCCGAAGCTCCAGCCCGACGATGAACAGCAGCAGCGCGATGCCGATCTCGGTGACGCTGGTCACCTGCTCGGGGTCCTCGATCAGCCCGAGCAGCTGCGGGCCGATCAGCGCGCCGGCGACGATATAGCCGAGCGTGGCGCCGAGCTTGAGCTGACGGAACAAGGTGACGAAGACCAGCGCCGCGCACAGCATGACCGCGCCGCTTTCGAGGATCGCAGTGGTCGCTTGCGCGGTCTCGGCGGGCGTCGTCACCTGGCCGCCTCGATCGCCGCCAGCAGCGCTCGGAACGGCAGCAGGATCGCGCCGTGACGGCCGCGGCGGCTGCGCGCCGGTTCGAGCGCGACGAGGCCCGGCCATTCACCGGCATCGTCCTGCTCGCCAGCGAGCCAGCGGCTGAGGACGACCAGGGCGTCCGCCGCTTCCTGGTGGGTGCGGCCGAGCGCGCCCTGCTCGAGCAAGGCGGCCGA
>DASTID010000204.1:0-2010 GCA_035717905.1 Sphingomicrobium sp.
AAGGTCACGCGCGACCTGCTCGCCGCGGCGGATCGCCTCAAGGTCGTCGGGCGCGCCGGGATCGGCGTCGACAATGTCGACATTCCCGCCGCGACCGCGCGCGGCGTCGTGGTGATGAACACGCCGTTCGGCAATTCGATCACCACCGCCGAGCATGCGATCGCCCTGATCTTCGCGCTCGCCCGCCAGCTGCCCGAGGCGGACGCCTCGACCCAGGCCGGCAAGTGGGAAAAGAACCGCTTCATGGGCGTCGAGGTCACGGCCAAGACGCTCGGCCTGATCGGCGCCGGCAACATTGGCTCGATCGTTGCCGCGCGCGCGCTCGGCCTCAAGATGAAGGTCGTCGCCTACGACCCGTTCCTGACGCCCGAGCGCGCGGTCGAGCTCGGGGTCGAGAAAGTCGATCTCGACGAGCTGCTCGCCCGCGCCGACTTCATCACGCTCCACACCCCGCTGACCGACCAGACCCGGGGCATCCTGTCGCGCGAGGCGCTGGCCAAGACGAAGAAGGGCGTGCGGATCGTCAATTGCGCGCGGGGCGGGCTGGTCGACGAAGCGGCGCTGAAGGACGGGCTCGACAGCGGGCACGTCGCAGGCGCCGCGCTCGACGTGTTCGAGAGCGAGCCGGCGAAGGACTCGCCGCTATTCGGAACGCCCGGATTCATCTCGACCCCGCACCTCGGCGCCTCGACCAGCGAGGCGCAGGTCAATGTCGCGATCCAGGTCGCCGAGCAGATGAGCGACTTCCTGCTGCTCGGCGGGGTCAGCAACGCGATCAACATGCCGTCGCTGTCGGCCGAGGAAGCTCCGCGCCTGCGGCCTTACATGGCGCTTGCCGACAAGCTCGGGCGGCTGGTCGGCCAGATCGTCGGCGAGGACGTGCGCTCGGTCGACGTCGAGGTCGAGGGCGCGGCGGCCGAATTGAACATGAAGCCGATCACCGGCGCGGTGCTCGCCGGGCTGATGGGCACCTATTCGCAGAGCGTGAACATGGTGAACGCGCCGGTGCTGGCGAAGGAGCGCGGGCTCGACCTGCGCGAAATCCGCCACGACCGCGAGGGCGATTATCACACGCTGGTCGCGGTGACCGCGGGCACGGCCGACGGCGCCAGGCGGGTCGAAGGGACGTTGTTCGGCAACCGCGCGCCGCGGCTGGTCAACATCTTCGGCGTGCCGATCGAGGCCGAGCTCGCGGGCCAGATGATCTACATCGTCAACACTGACGCCCCGGGGTTCATCGGCGCCCTCGGCACCGCGCTCGGCGAGAACCGGATCAACATCGCGACCTTCAACCTCGGCCGCCACGAGGAAGCCGGCGAGGCCGTCGCGCTGGTGGCCGTCGACGACCCGATTACGGTGGAGGTGGCGCGCCAACTGCACAATCTGCCCGGCGTGCGCGAGGTCGTCCCGCTGAGTTTCTAAAGGACCGGCGTCTAGTCAAAGGTCGCTGCCGCGGGGCTGGCAGGAATGGCGTCTCGCGAAATGCGTGGTAGGATCAGTCGCTTAGAGGGGGCCGCCACATGAAAACGCTCTTCGCTGCAATGCTCCTCAGTACACTTTCGTCCGTCGCGACAGCGCAAGGCGCGTACGAAGGGCAGATCGACGGAGATTTCGAAGGCTGGGAGGGCGAAACAATCTATAAACTGATGGATGGGCACATCATCCAACAGACCCAGTATCACTATCATTACCATTATGCCTATTCACCGCACGTGATCATCTATCGCTCACGGTCGGGCGATCTGAAAATCCACGTCGAGGGTGATGATGACGAAGACGTCACCATCGAAATATTGAAGTAATACCGAACCTAGACGCCCGCAGCCCTTCCCCCTAGAGCCGCGCAGGCCGCACAGCAGGAAGGCAAACCGTGCCAAACGTCACCGTCATCGGCGCCCAGTGGGGCGACGAAGGCAAGGGCAAGATCGTCGACTGGCTGGCGAGCCGCGCCGACATGGTGGTGCGCTTCCAGGGCGGCCACAACGCCGGCCACACGCTGGTCGTCGGCGA
>DASTID010000205.1:0-8448 GCA_035717905.1 Sphingomicrobium sp.
CCATTCGGGCATGAGCCGCACCGACGCCACCGCCGAGGTCGAGCGCTACATCGCGATCCCCAGCCAGGCGACCGCCTACAAGACCGGCGCGCTGGCCATCCAGCGGCTGCGCGACAAAGCGCAGGCGGCGCTCGGCGACAAGTTCGACATCCGCGAGTTCCACGCGCAGGTGCTGATGACCGGCGCGCTGCCGCTGCCGATCCTCGAACAGAAGATCGACCGGTGGATTGCGGCGAAGAAGGCGAGCTAGTTGCTCTAAGGAACGCACGACGAGGGCCGGTGATTTCCGTCTGGATTAGTTTCAGAACTCTTCGATCGTTGACGCGTCGGCTTCGGTGACCACCGACAGGACCGCGTCTAGCGCAGTCTGATAGGTGCAGCGAAAAACCTCCTTCGAGCGGACGATGACGCCATTTCGTTCCCAAGTCTTCGTCGCGATATGGCTGCTAAGCGCGCGATGCGCCGCCAGTTCGATTTGGCCCGCGTTGGGCGAGTAGAGACAAGCACGTACGCGCCAGCTACGTTTGCCAGCATAACCTACAAGATTGGCGATATAGAGTCGGTCCAGGACATCCTGGGAGAAGCCAATCTTTGTCAATTGGCCGCATTTGGCGATATAGACATATCCTGGCAGCCGACTTCTTCTAGCATACGCAATGTAGCTAGTGTCACATTGAGGACATCCTCCGGACGTTCGCATGGTGTGCCCGAGCCTGCACGGCGGAAGCCCGTACGCAAAAAGCTTGCGTTCGCGGCTCAGAGCAGCGCGATATTGGACGCGCGTCATTCCCGTCGCGTCAAGCGTCCAATCCGATGGATTCTCGAACCCATGCTTCTTGAGGAACGCGACGTGCTTCACAGTGAGCTTGCCCATGAACCTCAGCTTTCTCGTCGCCAAGTTAGCCCAGCCGTAGGCAAAACCGGAACAAATAGATCAGGGATCGGCAACAGCCTCGGCGATCAGCTTGCGGCTGTTGTCGATGCCATAGAGGGCGATGAAGCTGCCCATGCGCGGGCCTTGCGAACTGCCGAGCAGGGTTTCGTAGAGCGCCTGGAACCAGCCGCGCAGGCTCTCGAACGGATGGCGCTTGCCGACTTCGAAGACCTGGGTCTGGATGTCCTCGGCGGAGGCGTCGGACGAAAGCTTGGCCAACTCGGTATCGAGGTCGCGCAGCGCCTCGGCTTCCATCGGCGTCGGCGCCCGGCGTTGCAGCGTAGGCGCCACGAAATCGCGCGCGTAATTGACGGCGAGGCCGATCAGCTCGTCGAGCTCGGGGTCGGTGTCGGGCGACGTTCCGGGGGCGTAGCGCTGGACGAACTTCCACGCCGTATCCTTGTCGGCGACGCCCGGCAGGCTGACTAGGTTGAGCAGCAGGCCGTAGGTCAGCGGCAGCGCCTTGTCCGGCACCGCGCCCTTGTGGATGTGGTGCACCGGGTTGCCGAGCTGCTGCTCGATCGGCTGCTCCGGATACTTTTCGCGGAACTGCCAATATTCGTCGACCGCGCGCGGGATGACGCCGAGGTGGAGGCTCTTCGCACGCTTCGGCTCGCGGTAGATGTAGAAGGCGAGGCTTGGCTCGCTGCCGTAGCGCAGCCATTCCTCGAGGCTGAGCCCGTTGCCCTTCGACTTGGAGATTTTCTCGCCTTTTTCGTCGAGGAACATCTCGTAGTTGAAGCCCTCGGGCGGGCGGCCGCCGAGCGCGCGGGCGATCTTGCTCGACTGGGTGACGCTGTCGATCAGGTCCTTGCCCGACATTTCATAGTCGACGCCGAGCGCGACCCAGCGCGCCGCCCAGTCGACTTTCCATTGCAACTTGGCGCCGCCGCCGAACGCACTTTGCTGGACCCGCGAACCGTCCTCGTCGTCGAATGCGATCAGCCCGGCTTCGGCATCGATCACCTCGACCGGGACCTGGAGCACGCGGCCCGACGAAGGCGAGATCGGAAGCACCGGCGAATAGGTCTTGCGCCGGTCCTCGCCCAAGGTCGGCAGCATCACGCCCATGATCGCGTCCCACGCGTGGAGCACCTTCCGGATCACCGCATCGAAGCGGCCGGACATGTAGCAGTCGGTGGCCGAGACGAACTCGTAGTCGAAGCCGAAGCGGTCGAGGAAATGGCGGAGCATCGCATTGTTGTGGTGCGCGAAGCTGTCGTGGGTCTCGAACGGGTCGGGGATTTGGGTCAGCGGCTTGCCGAGATTCTCCGTGAGCATCGCCTGGTTGGGGACGTTGTCGGGGACCTTGCGCAGCCCGTCCATGTCGTCGCTGAAGGCGATCAGCCGGGTCGGCGCGCCGCCGGTCAGCTCCTCGTAGGCGTGGCGCACGAAGCTGGTGCGCGCGACTTCGTTGAACGTGCCGATGTGCGGCAGGCCGGACGGTCCGTAGCCTGTCTCGAAAATGACCGGCTCGCCGGCAGGCTTCCCTTCCGGCCAGCGCTTCAAGAGCTTGCGCGCCTCCTCATACGGCCAGGCCTTGGAGGCTAGGGCGGCTTCGCGCAGCTCAGTCATGCGAGGCGCTGTTGCGGCTGACGTTCGCGAACGCAAGGCACTTGTTCCCCGGCGAAGGCCGGGGTCCAGGAGGGTGCAAGGCAGCCTTTCCGCGCTTGCAACTAACCCGAGCTTCCGCTGAAGCTACAGCTCGGGCCTGGGCCCCGGCCTTCGCCGGGGAACAATTGTTGCCATTTCGTTCCTGCCAACGCATGCCAAACCGGTGAACCCGCTCCGCCTTCCCGCGTTGCACGCAACCCATGCGGGCATCTGGCTGGCGGACGGCCAAGGTGACGTGCGCGAGGCGAGCCGGGGCGAGGCGATCGCGCGGGCCGCGGGCACGCCGCACATCCTCCTCAACGCGCCGCTGGTCGGTCAGCGGCTGGGTTATCCGGAGGTCAGCGGCCTCGACCTGCTCGAGTTGTTCGCCTTCGTTTACCCGGCGCGGTTCGCGGTGCCGACGACCGCCGGGCTGAGCCGCGCGCTCGGGCTCGATCCGCCGGCGAGCGAAGCCGACGGCGCGGCCGCGCTGCAGCGCCTCGCGGCCCGCCTCCTCGCGGCGGCGACCGACGCGGACTGGCGCGAACGCGAAGGGGCGTGGACGGCGAACGCGACGCTGCATCGGCTCGGCTGGGGCTGGGCGCCGCTGATCGGCGCGCGGCTCGAACGCCCCGAGCGCGGCGAGCGGATGCTGTTCTCGCGCCTGCCGCAATGGGAGGAGGCCGCCATTCGGCCGCCGCCGCTGACCATCACGCTCGATGCCGGCGCGGCAGGCGCGCGGCTCGACCGGTTGACCGGCCGCGCCGAGGCGCGCGAGGGCCAGCGCGCGATGGCCGAAGCGGTCACGGCCGTGTTCGCCGCCAAGCGCGCGAAGGATTCGCCCAACGTGCTGCTCGCTGAAGCCGGCACCGGCATCGGCAAGACGCTCGCCTATCTCGCGCCGGCGTCGCTGTGGGCCGAGCAGGCGGGCGGAGCGGTGTGGGTGTCGACCTTCACCAAGGCGCTGCAGCGCCAGCTCGACGCCGAGGGCCCGAAGCTGTTTGCCGACGAGGCCGAGCGCAGGCGCAGGATCGTCGTCCGCAAGGGGCGGGAGAATTACCTGTGCCTGCTCAACCTCGAGGATGCGCTGCAGGGCGCGTTCGCCGGGCGCGCGGCGATCCTCGCCCAGCTGGTCGGGCGCTGGGCGGCCTATAGCAAAGACGGCGACATGGTCGGCGGCGACCTGCCCGGCTGGCTGCCGAGCCTGTTCCGCCGCGCCGGCTCGACCGCGCTGACCGACCGCCGCGGCGAGTGCGTCTATGCCGGCTGCCCGCATTACCGGCGCTGCTTCATCGAGCGGGCCGAGCGGGCGAGCCGCGAGGCGGACATCGTCATCGCCAACCATGCTTTGGTCATGGTCAACGCCGCGCGGGCGCGCGAGGACGCGCCGTCGCGCATCCTGTTCGACGAGGGCCATCATCTGTTCGACGCCGCCGATTCGACCTTCGCGGTGACGTTCGGCGGACACGAGTCGATCGAGATGCGGCGCTGGATCGTCGGGCCCGAAGGCCGCTCGCGCGGGCGGCGGCGCGGGCTGGCGGCGCGGCTGATGGACGTGGCCTCCTATGACGAGGAGGGCGCGCGGACGCTGGATTCGGCGGTCGAGGCGGCCAGGGCGCTGCCGTCGGACGGCTGGCTGCAACGGCTGATCGAAGGCGCGCCGTTCGGTCCGGTCGAGGCGCTCCTCGCCGAGGTGCGCGGCACGGTCTACGCGCGGGCGAAAGCGCAGGAGGCGGGTTACGGGATCGAAACCGAGCTCGCCGAGCCCGACGGCGCGCTGGTCTCGGCGGCAGGGGCGGCAGCCGAGGTACTGGAGAGTCTGCAGAAGCCGCTCGCCGCACTGGCGCGCCGGCTCGAGGCGGTGCTCGAGGACGCGCCGGACTGGCTCGATTCGCAGGCCCGCGCGCGGGTCGAGGGCGCGGTCCGCGGCCTGTCATGGCGGCGCGAAACGCTCGCGGCATGGCTCGCCTTGCTCGGGCGGACGGGCGGCGAGGCGGACCCCGAGTTCGTCGACTGGCTCGCGGTCGAGCGGGTCGACGGGCGCGAGCTTGACGTCGCCATCCACCGTCGCTGGCTCGATCCGACGCGGCCGCTCGCCGCCGCCGTGATGAGCCAGGCCGACGGCGTGCTCGTGACTTCGGCTACTTTGCGCGGCGGCGAAGGCTGGCCCGTCGCCGAGGCGCGTACCGGGGCGGCTCACCTGCCCGCGGCCGGCCATTTCGAGGCCGACAGCCCGTTCGATTATGCCGCCTGCTCCGAAGTGCTGATCGTGACCGACGTCGGTCGGGGCGACCTCGCTTCGCTCGCCGGCGCCTATGCGCGGCTGATCGAGGCGGCGGGCGGGGGGACGCTCGGCCTGTTCACCGCGATCCAGCGTTTGAAGGGCGTCCACGCGCGGATCGCCGACCGGCTAGCGCGGGCCGGCCTGCCCTTGCTCGCCCAGCATGTCGACCCGATCGACGCCGGCACCCTGGTCGACATTTTCCGCGACGACCCGCGCGCGTCGCTGCTGGGGACCGACGCGCTGCGCGACGGAGTCGACGTGCCCGGCGAATCGCTGCGGCTGGTGGTGATGGAGCGAGTGCCGTGGCCGCGGCCGACCGTGCTCCACGCGGCGCGGCGGATGGCAGGCGGGGGCAGCGCGTACGACGACCGCGTGGTTCGCGCGCGGCTCGCGCAGGCGTTCGGCAGGCTGATCCGCCGCGAAGGCGACCGGGGCCTGTTCGTGATCCTGTCGGCGGCGATGCCGTCGCGGCTGCTGTCGGCCTTTCCGCCGGGAGTCCCGGTCCGCCGAATCCCGCTCGAGCAGGCGATCGCGCGGGTCGCCGAGCGGCTCGGCGGCGCTAGCCTTCCAGCGCCGACTGAAGCCGGTTGCGAAGCGCTATCAGAGTGAACACGTCGATCGTGCCGGCGCGCCGTTCTTCGACCGGCGGCGCGATGTCACCCGCCGGCGCGGGCGAAGCTTCCGCGGGCGGTTGCGCGGCCTTGTCGCGCAGCAGTTTCTGGACGCCGCGCACGGTATAGCCTTCTTCGTTGAGCAGCCGGTGGATGCGGCGGACCAGCTCGACGTCGCCCGGCCGGTAATAGCGCCGGTTCCCGGCGCGCTGCATCGGCTTCAATTGCGGGAACCTGGTTTCCCAATAGCGCAGGATGTGCTGCGCAACGCCCAGATCCTGCGACAGTTCGCCGATCGTCAGAAGGGCGCCGGGGTCCTTTTCGCCCGCGAGCGCCAACGCCTAGCCCTTCGCGATCCGCTCGCGCATGATCTGGCTGGCGCGGAAGGTCATCACGCGCCGCGGCGCGATCGGCACCTCGACCCCGGTCTTGGGATTGCGGCCGATCCGCTGGCCCTTGTCGCGCAGGATGAACGTGCCGAACCCCGACACCTTGACGTTTTCGCCCTCGGCGAGCGCGTGGCACATGTGATGCAGGACGCGTTCGACCAGGCCCGCGCTTTCGGCGCGCGACAGGCCCAGTCGGCGATGGACGATGTCGGCCAGATCGGCGCGCGTCAGCGTCCCGTTGAGCCCTGCATTATTCAGCCGCGCGATCCCCAGATCGGCCATCAATTCTCTCCCGCAATCGCCGGCGTCCCCCCGGCCAAATCGATTACACTTTCGTAACGGAACTTCGCCCTGTCGGCAATTCGACATTCGACGAAATGCCGATGTTTTTCAATATCTGAGGGCTGCCGCGCCCCATGTAAAGCCGCCGCCCATCGCTTCCAGCACGACGAGGTCGCCGCGCTGGATTCTTCCATCGCGAACGGCGGTGTCGAAAGCCAGCGGAACCGACGCCGCCGAGGTGTTCGCGTGCTCGCCGACAGTCACCACGATTTTCTCCGGCGGAAGGCCGAGCTTCTTCGCCGTGGCGTCGAGGATTCGGGCGTTCGCCTGGTGCGGAACGACCCAGTCGACGTCGGCCGGCGTCAGCCCCGCCGCGTCGAGCACTTCGCCCATGACCTGGGCGAGATTGACCACCGCGTGGCGAAACACCTCGCGGCCCTTCATCCTCAATTTGCCGACGGTGCCGGTGGTCGACGGACCGCCGTCGACGAACAGCAAGTCGTTGTGGCGCCCGTCGGCGTGCAGCCGCGTGGCGAGGATGCCGCGCTCGCCCTGTTCGGCGCCGAGCACCAGCGCGCCCGCGCCGTCGCCGAACAGCACGCAGGTCGCGCGGTCGTCCCAGTCGAGGATTCGGCTGAACGTCTCGGAGCCGATCACCAGCGCCTTGCCCGCGCTGCCGGCGCGAAGCATCGAATCGGCCACCGACAGCGCATAGAGGAAACCGGTGCACACCGCGTGCACGTCGAAGGCGATGCAGTCGGATATTCCGAGCGCCGCCTGGACCTTGGTCGCGGACGACGGGAAGGTCTGGTCGGGCGTCGCGGTGGCAAGCACGATGAGGCCGATGTCGGTCGCCGCGATCCCCGCCTGGTCGAGCGCGCGGCGGGCGGCCTCGGCGGCGAGGCTGGCGGTGGTCTCGCCCTCGCCGGCGACATAGCGGCTGCGGATTCCGGTGCGCTCGACGATCCACGCGTCGGTGGTATCGACGGTCTGAGCGAGCTCCTCGTTCGATACCCGCCGCCTGGGCAGGGCCGATCCGGCTCCGAGGACGACCGAGCGCAGCATCACTCGGCGGCCTCGTCGGCGAAGGCGTGGGCGCGGAAATTATCGAGATCCTCGCCGATCCGCCGCGTGATGTCGTTGCGGACCATGCTGGCCGCGACCCGAATCGCGTTGGCGATGCCCTTGGGGTTGGCGCCGCCGTGGCTTTTGACCACGAGCCCGTTCAGGCCGAGGAAGACCGCGCCGTTGTGGTTGTTGGGGTCGAGGTGGACCTTGAGCAAGTCGAGTGCCGGCCGCGACAGCGCGAACCCGGCCTTGGAGCGCAGCGAGCTCTTGAACGCCCGGCGCAAAAGGTCGGTGACGAAGCGCGCGGTGCCCTCGGCGGTCTTGAGCGCGATATTGCCCGAAAATCCGTCGGTCACGACGACGTCGACCGCGCCGCGCGACAGCTGGTCGCCCTCTGTGAAGCCGTCGAAGCTGAGCGGCAGATAGTCGGCTTCGCGCAGCAGCGCCGCGGCTTCCTTGAGCTCGTCGGTGCCCTTCAATTCCTCGGTGCCGATATTGAGCAATTTGACGCGCGGGCTGGCGATTGCGAGCACGCAGCGGGCGTAGGCCGAGCCCATCACCGCGAACTGGACCAGGTTCTGAGCGTCGCATTCGGTGTTGGCGCCGAGATCGAGCATGATCACGTCATTGTCGCCGAGCGTCGGTAGGAGCGCGGCGAGCGCCGGCCGGTCGATCCCGGGCATGGTCCTGAGAGCGAGCTTCGACATGGCCATCAGCGCGCCGGTGTTGCCGCCCGACAGCGCGGCGTCGGCATGATCGTCCTTCACCGCGTTGATCGCCATGCCCATCGAGGTGGTGCGCGCGCGGCGGATCGCCTGGCTCGGCTTCTCGCTGGCGTGGATCGCCTCGGGCGCGTGGACGATCGTCGTGCAGGGGGCGAGCCGCTTGTGCTTGGCGAGCTCGGCGCGGACCTGGCTCTCGTCGCCGTAGATGACGAACTCGAGGCTCTCGTCGCGCCGGCGCGCGCGCGCGGCGCCGGCGATCATCCCGGCCGGGCCGGCGTCGCCGCCCATGGCGTCGATCGCGATGCGCGGGCCGCTCATGAGGCCCGGAGCCTGCTCAGGCCTCGGTCGAGACGATCTCGCGGCCGTTATAATGGCCGCAGGCCGAGCACATGTTGTGCGGCAGCTTCAGTTCGCCGCAATTGGGGCATTCCTGGAAGCTCTTGGCCTTCAGCGCGTGGTGGCTGCGGCGCATGTTCCGCTTCGACGGCGAGGTTTTTCTCTTCGGGACAGCCATTGCGGCACCTTTGAAATCAATAAAAATTGCGACGATCTGCGCCGTGTC
>DASTID010000206.1:0-4569 GCA_035717905.1 Sphingomicrobium sp.
CCGAGCGCGATCGCCAGCCACAGGAACTGCGACAGATAGACTTCGGAGAGCTGCGATAGCTGAGGCATTGTCTGTCCTCGGGGCTAAGCCCGACCGATCCTTAGAACGCGAACAGGATGAGCATGGCGACGGCGAACGCCATCAGGCCGAGCAGCTCGGCGGCGGCGAAGCCGATGTAGAGCCGGCCCTGCTGACCGTCGGAGGCCGCCGGATTGCGGATCGCGCTCTGGAGGAACGAGCCGAAGACGTAACCGACGCCGGCCGCTGCGGCGCCGACGCCGATCGCCGCGAGACCGGCGCCGATAAGCTTTGCGGAAGCGACATCCATGATTGAACTCCTTTGAAAAATTCGTGGGTTAGTGAAGGTTGACGGCTTCGCTGATGTACAGCGAGGTGAGGATCGCGAAAACATAGGCCTGGATCGCCGCGACCAGCAGCTCGATCATGCTCACGAACATGATGAAGGCCATCGACAGCAGCCAGATGCCATAGCCGCCGGCGCTGTTCGCATTCAGCGATTGCACGACGAAGTTGCCGAAGACGTCGAGCAGCACGTGACCGGCGAACATGGCGATGAACGGCCGAAGCCCGAGGCTGAACGGGCGGACGAGGAAGCTCACGAACTCGATCGGCGCGATCACGAACTTGAACGCCAGCGGCGCGTCCTTGGGCACGAACAGCGAGAAGAAGTGAAGCCCGTGCTTCCAGAAGCCGACGCCGAGCACGATCGCGAAGGTGATCAGCGACATCACGCCGGTGAAGGTGAACTGGGCGGTGATCGTGAACGGATGGGCGCCCGGCACGACGCCGATCGGCATGTTGCCGATCAGGTTCGCGAACAGCAGGAAGACGAACGACGTGAACACCCACGGCAGATATTTCTTGCCTTCGGGCCCGATGCTGACGTTGACCATGTCGTCGACGAACTCGATCAGCCCCTCGACCGCGACTTGCCAGCGACCCGGGATCAGCTCGCGCTTCATGCCCCCGAACATGAACAGCCAGATCGTGCCGAGCACGATCAGCGTCCACAGCGCGCTGTTGGTGAACACGAACGGGCTGCCGTTCTGGAACGAGCCTGCGATCGGCTCGATCACGAACTGGTGCATCGGGTCGATTTTGCCTTCGGCGGCCACTGTTCTTCCCTATTCTCGTCCGTCCCGAGCCTTGCGCTGGGCGTTGTTCGAAATGCGAATGACGTTCCAGATGCCGACCGCGAAGCCGAGGAACAGCAACACCAACATCAGCCACGGCTTGGTGCCGAACCAGCGGTCCAGCAGCCACCCGACAATGCCACCCCCGAGGGGGCAGCCGACGAGCTGACTCAGGACCAGCTGGCCAGCCTGATAATTGGCATCAGGCTGCCGCTTCGCGGTCCGTTTCGTTTCCGCCTGCTGCAATCGGTCGAGCCGCTCATCGAGCGATTCGAGCCGCGCGTCTGGTGGAAGCTTCGGGACCTCGTCGCCGTCGTCCTCAGCCATGTCTCTCTCCTGTGCGTCGCCCCCGCCGAAAGTCATGGGGCCAGGCAAGGACGAGGAACATGGCGGAAAGCGGCACCGCCAAGGCGCGGCCCCTTTATGAACCGCCGTGTGGATAGTCAACCGCGCGGCGCGTGGCTACGCTTCGTCCCATGAATTGGCTCGGGCTCCTCGGTCTGGCGTCGCTGATCGCGGCCGCGGGCGCGCGGGACGTGAAGATCGAGCGCAACAGCTCGGCGTTGCAGTTCGAATATCAATGGGATGCGGAGGCCGCCGCCATTCCGGCACTGAATCGCAAGCTTCGCTCCAGGGCCGACGCCGCTTATCGCGAAGCGCTGAAATTCGCGCGCGAGGACCAGGCGTCGGCCCGGAAGGACAAGCGGCCGTTCCACCGGCACAGCTTCGGCGTCAATTGGGAAGCCGTCGGCCAGACCGCGCGGCTGCTGTCGATCGGCGCCGAAATGGAGAGCTTTACCGGGGGTGCGCATCCCAATCACAATGTCGATGCCGAGCTGTGGGACCGCCGCCTCGGCCGCCAGATCACCGTCCCGTCGCTGTTTATCCGGGCGAGCAGCTTCACCGCGTCGACCCGGACCGCTTATTGCAAGGCGCTCGACAAGGAGCGGCTGGCGCGGCGGAACGGCGAACGCATCGACGGGCCGTTCGACGAATGCCCGAAATATGGCGAGCTTGCGATCGTCCCGCGCGACCGCGAGCCCGACGGCCGATTCGAGGAAATCGACTTCATCGCCGCGCCCTATACGGCGGGACCGTATGTGGAGGGCGAATATGGAATAGCGCTGCCGGTCACGCGGCAGATCCTTGCCGCGATGAAGCCGATCTATCGAAGCTCGTTCGAAGCTCAGCGGCAGTAATCGGGGACTGGGGCCGCCTGCCCCGCGGCGCGCCGGCGCCACTGCCCGTCGCCCCACAAATAGACCTGCCCGACGGCGACTCGGCGCAGCAATGTGCAGCCGGCCGTGATTCCGACGTCCTGCGGGCTGACGCCCTTGCGCGCGGCGAGGTTGCTGTAGAGCGCGCGGCGCTTGATGTTGATCGACGCGACCTGGCTGCGGACCGCCCCCGACACGGCGCCCGCGACCCCGATATAACCGTCGTAGCGCTCGCCGACCGTCCCGGCGGCGCGCGCCGCGTCGACCGCCGGCGTCTGGGCCAGCGCCGCCGTGGCCAAGGCAGCCGGAGCCAGAATCACGATAACCGCCCTCATCATTGGCGGGGCGTTTCCGGGAACGCCTCGGGGTTCTGGTTGATCAGCTGCTCGACGTCGCGCTGCAGCCGCACCAGCACCTCCTGGCGGATGGTGACGTTGAGGTTGATCTCGATCGGCTTGTCGGGCGCCTTGACCGAGATGCAGCCGCCGAGCGGCGCGGTGAGCGCGGCTGCGGCGACAAGTCCGGGGCGTAAATATGCGCGTTTCATAGGCTCATCTCTCGGTGGGGGGTGGGGCGGTCGTGACCTGTTCGTCGACCGGGGTCTGGGTCTGCTGCTGGTTTTCCTCGACCCGGCGGACCTCGGTCGTGATCCCGGGCACGTCGTCGAGCGGGCGCGGGAGCACGGTATTGATCACGGTGCGCGGGTCGTTGAATGACTTGGCGGTCGCGATCAGCGCGCGGAACGGGCCGCTGATCGTCACATTCATCTTGAGCGGGATCTGGCTGAGCAGGCTGCGGATGATCTTCTGCGTGCTGGTCTGGCCGAGGCCGACTCCGTCGATCGCGAGCCGGCTGGTGAACTCGCCGGCAAGGTCGCCGTCGAGGCGGATGATCATCGATTTGAAGCGCAGGTCGCGCAGCGCGTTGAAGGCGATGTTGCCCATCGTCCCCAGGTCGGCCTTGTTGACCACGCCGTTATAGGCGAGCGACCCGCCCGGAGCCCTCGAATCGAGCCGTCCGCCGACGATCCGGCCGCCGGATTCGTCGAAGATCATCGGCAGCACGCCGTCGAACGTGCCGGTCGCGTCGAGCTCCTTGAAGCCCAAGGACTGGACGAAGGTATGGGCGTCGAGCCCGACCACCTCGAAGGTCAGCCGCTTGGCGGTCGGCCGGCCGAAATTGAGCACGGTTTCCTGGAGGACCAGGCGGCCGCCCATGAACGGCCACTCGCCGCGCTCGATCTTGACCAGCTGGGTGGGCAGCAGCTGGTAGCGTATCGCGCCGTTCTCGACGAGGATGCCGGGGTTGATCGACTGGACGCTCATCACCTGACCCGGCGGCGTCGTCAGCCCGAGCAGGTCGTCGAAATGGATCGTCCCGCTCATGCCCTTCACCGGCCCGAACGGCGCCGCGAGGTCGAGGCCGGCGGTCGAGAAATCGCCGGTCGAAGTGACCTTTCCGGTCGCATCCCAGTCGATCCGGCCTTGTCCGCTGATCGTGCCGTTGACCAGCGCGATCACGCCTTCGGTCAGGCGCGTGATCTCGTCGGGCTGGAGGCCCGGGCCGAAGGTCAGGCCCGGCACGTCGAGCGTGGCGTGCCCTTCGCCCGTCGACAGCCGGTGCTCGATCGCGACGTCGGTCACCAGCGTTCCGGTGTCGGGATGGCGCAACGCGCCGGTCGCGCGGACCAAATCGTCGGCGATGGCCAGGTGCAGGTCGTTGCTCCGCAGCGGGTAGAAGCGCGGGTTCTCGGCGCGGTCGGAGACGAGCGCGTTGCCGTCCAGCGTCACGTCGCTGCCCGTGACGTGCCATTCGCCCGCCGCGTCGCTGAGCAGGATCGGGACGTTGCCGATGGTCGCCCGGGCCCCGCTGAATTCGCCGCCGGTGCCCTTGCCGCCAAGGCTGCCGGTCAGGCGCGCGGCGTCGAACACGATCGGCGATGCGGAACGGCCGAGCCGCGCCTCGAGCCGGTCGAACGCGAACGCCTGCCCCGTCACACGGCCGCTCGCCGCGGCGACATGGAACGGCGAGCTGCCGATATGCCCGTTGAGCACCGGCGAGTTGAGCCGCGCGCGCGCCTCGACCGATCCGCCGGACGACCTGGCGACGATCGCCGGGCCGATCGGGCACACCGGCAGCCGCGTCGGGCCGAGCTGAAGCGACCCCATGCGCACTTCGGACCAGCTGACGACGGTGCA
>DASTID010000207.1:0-3383 GCA_035717905.1 Sphingomicrobium sp.
GGGGGATCGCTCGCCGCACCCTTCGGCGGCGAGCAGCTTGCGCTTGCGGTCGAGCCCGCCGCCATAGCCGCCGAGCGAGCCGTCGCTGCGGATTACGCGATGGCACGGGATCAGCACCGCGACATGGTTGTCGCCATTGGCCGTGCCGACCGCGCGGACCGCCTTGGGCTGCCCGATCGCGGCGGCGATCTCGGCATAGCTGCGGGTTTCGCCGAGCGGGATTTTCCTCAGCTCGCGCCACACCGCCTCCTGGAAGGCAGTGCCGGCGACGTCGATCGGCAGCTCGGGCGCGGCCGCCGGGCGCTCGATCGCCGCCAGCGCGCCTTCGACCAGCTGCTTGAGCCCGCCGTCGTCGTGGACGATCGTGGCGTTGGGAAACAGCCGCCGGAGCGAGGCTTCGCTGTCGTCGAACGTCAGCCGGCAAATGCCCTTTTCGGTCGCGGCGATCAGCATCTGGCCGAGCGGGCTGTCGAACGTTGTCCAGCGCACCGTGTGGCCGCGTCCGCCGGCGCGCCACGCCGACGGCGTCATACCAAGCCGCGCCTTCGCGTCGCTGTAGAAGCCGCTTGGCGCCGAATAGCCGGCGTCGTAGATCGCGTCGGTCACCCGGCCGCCGGCCTTGAGCGCGGCCTGCGCCCGCCGGTTGCGCAAGGCTCGCGCATAGTCGGCGGGCGACACTCCGAGGTTGCGCTTGAACAGGCGCTGGAAATGGTGCGGCGCATAGCCGACCTGCTCGGCGAGCTCGGCCAGGCTCGGCGGCTCCTCGGCCCGCTCGATGATCTCGACTGCCCTGGCGACCGCGTCGCGGTCGCGGCCAACCTCGTCGGGCTTGCAGCGCAGGCACGAGCGATAGCCCGCCGCCCGCGCTTCCTCCGCGCTGGCGAAGAATTCGACATGCTCGCGCTTCGGCCGCCGCGCCGGGCAGCTCGGTTTGCAATAGATGCCGGTGGTCTTGACCGCGCCGATGACGCGCCCGTCCCAGCCGCGGTCGCGGCGCATGAAGGCCGCCCAGGCAGTGTCGGGATCGAGGCGGGTGACCGTCGCCATCGCGTCCGATCTAGGCTCGTCGGGTCTGGGTGCAAGGGCGGTCATGGTCCTGTCCTTTCGATCCGTGCGGAAAAGCAGCCGCGCGTGGCGTTGTGGGCGTGGATGGTCGCGATCTCCGGGTTGTCGAACAGCTTGCGGATTCCGGCGTCCGCCTCGCCCGGCCGGGCGAGGATCGCGTCGGCCATCATGCCGTCGGCGTCGAATCCGCGCAGCGACAGCACGCGCGTCTCGAACACCGGCGGCACCGCGTCGACAAAATCGCCCGCCCGCGTCTCGCCCTCGGTAACGAAGATCGCGTGGCTCGCGCGATAGGGGTTGGCGACGTCGTGGCTGACATGGTTGAGCAGCAGCACCGTCTCGCCGATCGCGCGGTCGGTCAGGCTGATCCGGCACGGATAACCGGGACCGTCGACGGTCATCCGCACGACGCCGCGCTCGGCGAGCTCATCGTCCGTTAGTGCGAAGAGCGGCTGATAAGCGGTGGGATCGAGGCCCTTGATTCGGTAGGTCATGCAACGGTGATACGCGCGCATCGCGGAACCGGCTTCCGCCAGCTTGCGGTCAAACCGAGGCAGGCGGTTGCATCCGCCCGCACCCCTTGCTACGGGCGCGCCAACCCATGGGGGGCGCGCGGTTTTCCGGCCAGCGACGCCCCGCTTTTTTCATGGGGGCAAATTCCAGTTCTGGAGCTTTTCGCGCGTGGAGACATCCGGCGGCATTCGAGCCAGCTTAGCGGGGCGCTACGCGTCCGCTTTGTTCGACCTTGCGCGCGACCAGCGGCAGATCGACGCGGTCGGCCGAAGCCTCGATGCGCTGGGTCGGGCGCTGGCCGATTCGAAGGATTTCGCGGAGCTGGTCGAAAGCCCGCTGATCAGCCGCGAGGAAGCCGGCAAGGCTTTCGCCGCGCTGGGGCCGAGGCTCGGGCTCGACCCGGTGACCGAGAACTTCCTCGGCGTGCTGGCGAAAAACGGGCGCAAGACGCAGCTCCGTCCGGTGATCCGCGCGTTCCGGCGCCTCGCCGCCGAGCACCGCGGCGAGACCACCGCCGACGTGATAACCGCGCGGCCGCTCAATGACGGCCAGGTCGCGCAATTGAAGCAGCAGCTCCGCGACCGCGCCGGCCGCGACGTCACCATCGACGCGGCCGTCGATCCGGCCATTCTCGGCGGGATCGTCGTCAAGCTCGGCAGCCAGATGATCGACGCTTCCATCCGCACCAAACTCAACCGTCTCGCATCCGCGATGAAAGGCTAAGCAACAATCATGGACATCCGCGCCGCTGAAATCTCCCGCGTCATCCGCGACCAGATCGCGAACTTCGACGCCGAAGCGCAGGTCTCCGAAGTCGGCACCGTGCTGTCGGTCGGCGACGGCATCGCGCGCATCTACGGCCTCGACAACGTCCAGGCCGGCGAGATGGTCGAGTTCGACAACGGCACCAAGGGCATGGCGCTCAACCTCGAGGCCGACAATGTCGGCGTGGTGATCTTCGGCTCCGACGCCGAAATCTCCGAAGGGTCGACGGTCAAGCGCACCGGCACCATCGTCGACGTGCCCGTCGGCAAGGCGCTGCTCGGCCGCGTCGTCGACGCGCTCGGCAACCCGATCGACGGCAAGGGCCCGATCGAAACCACCGAGCGCAGCCGGGTCGAGGTCAAGGCGCCGGGCATCATCCCGCGCCAATCGGTCAACGAGCCGGTGCAGACCGGGCTCAAGGCGCTCGACGCGCTGGTCCCCATCGGCCGCGGCCAGCGCGAGCTGATCATCGGCGACCGCCAGACCGGCAAGACCGCCGTGGCGCTCGACACCTTCATCAACCAGAAGGACATCAACAAGTCGGGCAAGGAAGCCGAGAAGCTCTACTGCATCTACGTCGCCATCGGCCAAAAGCGCTCGACCGTCGCCCAGATCGTCCGCGCGCTCGAGGAAAATGGCGCGATGGAATATTCGATCGTGGTCGCCGCGACCGCGTCGGAGCCGGCTCCGCTGCAGTTCCTCGCGCCCTACACCGGCTGCGCGATGGGCGAATATTTCCGCGACAACGGCATGCACGCCGTGATCGTCTACGACGATTTGTCCAAGCAGGCGGTCGCTTACCGCCAGATGTCGCTGCTTCTGCGCCGCCCGCCGGGCCGCGAAGCCTATCCCGGCGACGTCTTCTATCTCCACAGCCGCCTGCTCGAGCGCGCGGCGAAGATGAACCAGGACAATGGGGGCGGCTCGCTCACGGCGCTTCCGGTCATCGAAACGCAGGCGGGCGACGTCTCGGCCTACATCCCGACCAATGTGATTTCGATCACCGACGGCCAGATCTTCCTCGAGACCGACCTGTTCTA
>DASTID010000208.1:0-7899 GCA_035717905.1 Sphingomicrobium sp.
CGGCTGCTTGAAGGCTTCGGCCTGCTTCTCGGTCCATTTGGCGGCGTCGCGGTGGACCGTCGCCAGCACGCTCGCCGCCTGCTCGCCGCCCATCACGCTGATCCGGCTGTTGGGCCAGGTGAACAGGAACCGTGGGCCGTAGGCGCGGCCGGCCATGCCGTAATTGCCGGCGCCGAAGCTGCCGCCGATGAGGACGGTGATCTTGGGCACCTGAGCGGTCGCGACCGCGGTGACCAGCTTGGCGCCGTGCTTGGCGATGCCTTCGGCTTCGTACTTCCCGCCGACCATGAAGCCCGAAATGTTCTGGAGGAACAGCAATGGGATGCGGCGGTGGCAAGCGAGCTCGATGAAATGCGCGCCCTTGAGCGCGCTTTCGCTGAACAGCACGCCGTTGTTGGCGAGGATCGCGACCGGCATGCCCCAGATGTGCGCGAAGCCGCAGACGAGCGTCGAGCCGTAGAGCGGCTTGAACTCGTGCAGCTCGGAGCCGTCGACGATGCGCGCGATCACCTCGTGCACGTCATAGGGTGCGCGGACGTCTTCGGGGATGATGCCATAGAGCTGTTCGGCGTCGTAAGCCGGCGGGCGCGGTTCCTTGAGTTCGACCTGGGCCCCGGCCTTCGCCGGGGAACAGGTGCTGACGATGTCGCGGACGATGGTCAGCGCATGCTCGTCATTCTCGGCGAGATGGTCGACCACGCCGCTTTTCTTCGCGTGCAGGTCGCCGCCGCCCAGGTCCTCGGCGCTGATCTCCTCGCCCGTGGCGGCTTTCACCAGCGGCGGTCCGGCGAGGAAGATCGTGCCCTGGTTGCGCACGATCACGCTCTCGTCGCTCATCGCCGGCACGTAGGCGCCGCCCGCGGTGCAGCTGCCCATGACGCAGGCGATCTGCGGGATTCCCTTCGCGCTCATCTGCGCCTGGTGGAAGAAGATGCGGCCGAAGTGGTCGCGGTCGGGGAACACCTCGGCCTGGTGCGGCAGGTTCGCGCCGCCGCTGTCGACCAGGTAGACGCACGGCAGCCGGTTCGCTTCCGCGATCTCCTGCGCGCGCAAATGCTTCTTGACCGTCAGCGGGTAATAGGTCCCGCCTTTGACCGTCGCGTCGTTGCAGACGATCATCACCTGCCGGCCCGAGACTCGGCCGATGCCCGCGATGATGCCCGCCCCCGGCACCTCGCCCTCGTACATGTCGCACGCCGCGAGCTGGCCGATCTCGAGGAACGGCGAGCCGGGATCGAGCAGCCGCTCGACGCGATCGCGGGGCAGCAGCTTGCCACGCGAGACATGCCGTTCGCGATGCTTCTCCGGCCCGCCCTTCGCCGCCTCGGCGACGTCGGCGCGCAATTTCTCGGCGAGCGCGCGATTGTGCTTGGCGCGCGCGCGGAACTCCTCGCTGTCGCTGGCGATTTTGCTCTCGATCCGCGGCGCGCTCATGGACCCCCGTTCATCTGCCGGCATCCGTCCGTTGGTCGAAAAGCCGTGCCGCTCGCCTAGCTGGTGCTTGCGGCCATTGCAAAGCGCCGCCTTGAGGGGCGCTCGCACGAACAGTGGAGAAAAGACCGGCCATGACCAAGCCGCTGATTTTGATCCTCGCGTCCGCGCTCGCACTCGGCGCCTGCAATTCCAACCGGAGCACGCCACAATCCGAGCGGGCGCAGGGCAGCGCCGTCGGCGTCGACCTCGCGGCGATGGACAAATCGGTCGCGCCCGGTGACGACTTCTTCCTCTACGCCAACGGCAATTGGGTGAAGACCAGCGAGATCCCCGCCGACCGCAGCAGCATCGGCGGATTCTTCACCGCGCGGCAGAAGGTCGAGAAGCAGAACCTCGACCTGATCAACGCGCTGGTCGAAGCCGATCCGGACGCGAACAGCGACGAAGGGCGCATCGTCGCCTTCTACAAGGCCTATGCCGACCAGGCCGCGATCGACCGCGCGGGGATGGCGCCAGTCAAGGCCGACCTCGAGCGGTTCGCTGCGATCGCCGACAAGCAGCAGCTGGCCCAAGTGCTGGGCAGCCAGATCCGCGCCGACGTCGATCCGTTCAACGCCACCGACTTCAACACCGAGAACCTGTTCGGCATCTTCGTCACGCAAGGGTTGTCGACGCCCGGCGAAGTCATTCCCTACATCCTGCAGGGCGGGCTCGGGCTTCCCGACCGCGAATATTATCTGTCGCCCGACAAGGCGATGGCGGACATCCGCACCGCCTACCGGCCGTACATCCAGCAGATCCTGACGCTCGCGGGGGTGCCCGACTCCGGCGCCCGGGCGCAGCGCATCTACGACCTCGAAATGAAGATCGCGCGCGCTCACGCGACCCGCGCCGAAGCCAACGACTATGCCAAGGCCGCGACCGTCTGGAGCCGCGCCGACCTCGAGAAGAATGCGCCGGGCCTCGACTGGGGCCGCTTCCTCAATGCCGCGCAGCTCGGCAATCGCGACAAGTTCGACGCCTATGAGCCGGACGCGATCCGCGGCCTCTCGGCGCTGGTCGCGAGCGAGCCGCTCGATGCGTGGAAGGACTGGCTGATCTTTCACCAGATCAACAGCCACGCCGGCGTCCTTCCGTCGGCGATCGACCAGGCCAATTTCGCCTTCTTCGGCAAGACGCTCAACGGCCAGCCGCAGCAGCTGCCGCGCGAGAAGAGGGCGCTGTCGGCGGTCAACACCTACCTCGGCGACGCCATGGGCAAGGCCTATGTGGGCAAATATTTCCCGGCGTCGGCCAAGGCCGAGGTCCAGCAGATGGTGGCCAACATCAAGGCGGCGTTCGCGGCGCGGGTGAAGGCGCTCGACTGGATGGCGCCGTCGACCAAGGCCGAAGCGCTGAAGAAGGTCGAGAATATCGAGGTCGGGATCGGCTATCCGGAGACGTGGCGCGACTATGGCTCGCTGAGGCTCGGGAACAGCGCCTACGCCAACGAAATCGCCGCGCAGAAGGCCGAATATGCGCACCAGCTGGCGAAGATCGGCAAGCCGCTGGACCGCAAGGAATGGTGGATGACACCCCAGACCGTGAACGCGGTCAACCTGCCGGTCCAGAACGCGCTAAACTTCCCCGCCGGAATCCTGCAGCGGCCGTTCTTCGACGCGAAGGCCGACCCGGCGTTCAACTATGGCGCGATCGGCTCGGTGATCGGCCACGAGATCAGCCACAGCTTCGACAACAACGGCGCCGCGTTCGACGCCAGCGGAGCCTTGCGCAACTGGTGGACCCCGGCCGACCTCGCCCGCTTCGAGAAGGCGGGCGCGGCGCTGGCAAAGCAGTTCGACGCCTATGAAGCCCTTCCCGGGCTGCACGTCCGCGGCGAGCTGACGCTCGGCGAGAATATCGCCGATCTCGCCGGCCTCGCCGCCGCCTATGACGCCTACAAGGCCTCGCTCGGCGGCAAGGCCGCGCCGGTGATCGACGGACTGACCGGCGACCAGCGCTTCTTCCTTGCCTATGGCCAGTACAACGCGAGCAAGATGCGCGACGGCTATCTGCGCCAGATCGTGACCACCAACGAGCACGCGCCCAACCGCTTCCGCGCGCTCACCGTGCGCAACCTCGACGCGTGGTACCCGGCGTTTGCGGTGAAGCCAGGGCAGAAGCTCCACCTGGCGCCCGACGAGCGCGTCAAAATTTGGGGCTGATCTACGGCTGCTCTGCGCGGGCCTTGAGGTACGCATAAAGCGCGTCGCGTTCGTGCGGCGTCAGGTAGGCGAAGCGGGTTTTGGCGACGTCCGACATCATCTCGCGGAGCTTGCGGTTGCCGGTCGGGATACCTTTCGTGATCAGCCGCTCGAACTCGGCGCGCGAATAGCCGCCGGCAACGACCAGGTCGGGCGGCCTGCCCGGGCCGGGCGGCTGCTCGCCGTCGAGCTTCATGCCGTGGCATTCGGCGCAGGTGACGGCGCTGATATAGCGGCCGAGGGCATGGCGCGGGCCGAGATCAACGGGGAGTGCGCCCTGCTCTTCGCGGACATATTGCGTGGCCGGCTTGTACTTTCCGGACGCGATGTCTTCCTTGTCCAGCTTGCTGAATTGCGGCGGGGGAAGCTTCGCTCCGGTGGGTTTCAACGACCGGAGGTAGGCGACCAGCGTGCGATAGTCGGCGTCGCCGAGATGCTGGAAGACCTCCGCCGGCATGATCCAAACGGTCTTGCGCTCAGGATGCGTGCCGTGGCGGATGATCCCGTCGAGCTGGGCGTCGCTATATTCGGGCACCTCGATCGTCAGGTTCGACGCGTAGATCGGGCCATATTGCTTCATCTCGGGCTCGAACTGCTCGCCCGCGAGAGCCTTCCCGTGGCAGCCGGTGCAGCCGAGCACCCGGGTCAGCCGCTCGCCGTGCGCGCGCCGCGCAGCAGCGCCGGTCGCCTCGGCGCCGTCGAAGCTGATCCGGCCTGGCGGCTCGACCGGCTTCTGCTGTTGCCCGCAGGCCGCAAGAGCCAGCAGCAATGCCGAACCCCACGTCCGCATCGGCGCCTCCCCCCGACCCGAATTCATAGCGGAGAATTGGCAACGGCGCGACTGCACAGAGGCACGCGACCGTGCTATCGGAACGACCGGCAAAAGGAGGTCGTGAGATGACCTATTGGGAGTTCAGGGGCCGCGAGCTCGTCAATTGCAATTGCGAATATGGCTGCAACTGCCAGTTCAACGCGCTTCCCGACAAGGGCCATTGCCAGGCCGTGGCCGGCATTCAGATCGACGAGGGCCATCACGGCGATACTCGCCTAGACGGGCTCAAGATCGCCGCGATCTACAAATGGCCCGGCGCCGTCCATGAGGGGAATGGCGAGGCGCTGCCGTTCGTCGACCAGCGCGCCGACGAGCGCCAGCGCGAGGCGCTGTTGCGCATCATGACGGGCGAGGACACCGACCCGTTCGCAACGATGCTGGCGGTCTATGCGTCCACGGTCACCAAACTGCACGATCCGGTGTTCACCGACATCCAGTTCGAGGTGGACGTCGACGCCCGCCGCGGACGCCTTTCGGTTCCCGGTTATGTCGAGATGAGCGGCGAGCCGATCCGCAACAAGGTCACCGGCGCGGAGGCGCGAGCGCAGATCGTTTTGCCAGCGGGCTTCGAATATGCCGTGGCCGACATCGGCAGCGCCAGCAGCCGCACCACGGGCGGCCCGATGCAGGTCGACTTCGCGGACAGCTATGGCCAGTTCGCCAACCTGCACCTTTCGACCCACGGTGTCGTCCGCGCCTGACCTGACCAGCCGTCTGCTGCGTCACGAGCGGCCGATCGTTGCGGCGGGGATCGCGCTGCTCGTCCTGTTCGCGTGGCTGTACCTGCTAGGCGGCGCCGGAATGGACGATGGCATGGCGATGCAGGCGATGGCCCCGCCGTTCGGCGCGCTGGTCGCGATGTGGTGGGTGATGATGGCGGCGATGATGCTGCCGTCGGCGGCGCCCGCGATCCTGCTTTACGCGCGGGTGCGTGAGATGCGGAAGCGCGACTCGAGCATCGCGCAGAGCTGGGTGTTCCTGCTCGGCTATCTCGCGCTGTGGCTGCTGTTCTCGCTCGCCGCGGCCGGTGCGCAGCGGCTGCTCGCCGGCCCGGCCATGACGCTCGGCAGCCGGTGGATCGAAGCGGCGGTGCTGGTCGCGGCGGGCCTCTACCAGCTGTCGCCGTTGAAGGCCGCGTGCCTCGGCGAATGCCGCGCCCCGGCGCAGTTCATCAGCCGCCATTGGCGCCCGGGAATCGCCGGCGCGGTGCGCCTGGGGATGCTCCACGGCGCTTATTGCGTCGGCTGCTGCTGGCTGCTGATGGGGTTGCTGTTCGTCGGCGGGGTGATGAACATCGCGTGGATTGTCGCGCTGACACTCATCGTCGCAGTGGAAAAGCTCGTGCCGGGCGGCGAATGGGTCGCGCGGCTGACCGGCGTCGCGCTGATCGCGTGGGGCGCTGCGCGGATCGTAATCGGATAGGCAACTCTCCTCCCCTGCATTTGCAGGGGAGGTGGCGCGCCGAAGGCGTGACGGAGGGGCCCCTCCACCAGCTTCGCTGGTCCCCCTCCCCTCGAAATCGAGGGGAGGATAGCTAAACGCCGATCAGCTCGCGGCCAATCAGCATCCGCCGGATTTCGTTCGTCCCCGCGCCGATGTCGAGCAGCTTGGCGTCGCGATAGTAGCGCTCGACCGGCCAGTCCTTGGTATAGCCCGCGCCGCCCAGCGCCTGGACCGCCTCGTTGGCGACCTTCACCGCATTCTCGCTCGCGTAGAGGATCGCGCCGGCCGCGTCGAAGCGCGTCGTGCGTCCCGCGTCGCACGCCTTCGCGACCTGATAGGCGTAGGCGCGCGAGGTGTTGAGCGCGACATACATGTCGGCGACCTTGGCCTGCATCAGCTGAAACGACCCGATCGGCTTCCCGAACTGCTTGCGCTCGCGGACATAGGGCAGCACCGTGTCGAGGCACGCCTGCATGATCCCGATCTGGATCCCGGCCAGCACGGTGCGCTCATAATCGAGCCCGCTCATCAGCACCGCGACGCCCTCATTCTCCTCCCCGAGAATGTTCTCGGGCGGAACGAAGCAGTCGTCGAACACCAGCTCGTTGGTCGGTGACCCACGCATGCCGAGCTTGTCCATCTTTTGGCCGATCGAGAAGCCGTCCATGTCCTTCTCGATCAGGAAGGCGGTGATGCCGCGGCTCCCCTCGCCCGTCCTGGCGTAGACCACCAGCGTGTCGGCATAGCCGCCGTTGGTGATCCAGAATTTCGTGCCGTTGAGGCGGTAGCCGTTACCGGATTTCTCCGCCTTGAGCTTCATCCCGACGACGTCGCTCCCCGCCCCCGCCTCGCTCATCGCCAGCGCGCCGACATGCTCGCCGCTGATCAGTTTCGGGAGATAGTGGCGCTTCTGCTCGTCGTTGCCCCAACGGCGGATCTGGTTGACGCACAAGTTCGAGTGCGCACCGTAGCTGAGGCCCACCGAGGCCGAGGCGCGCGCCACTTCCTCCTGCGCGACGACATGCTCGAGATAGCCGAGGCCGAGCCCGCCATATTCCTCCTCGACGGTGATGCCGTGAAGCCCGAGTTCGCCCATCTGCGGCCACAGCTGCCGCGGGAATTCGTCGCTCTCGTCGATCTCCGCGGCGATCGGCGCAATCCTGTCGGTCGCGAAGCGCTGCGTCGTCTCACGGATCGTGTCGGCCATTTCCCCGAGCTGAAAATCGAGGCCGGTCTCGGACATGCGTGCGTCTCCTGTTTGACCGCGGCGCTAGCACCCGTGCCGAGCCTTGGACAAGGCGCGCGACGACCCCACATACCGTTCGTCCTGAGCTTGTCGAAGGACTGTCCTTCTCTTAGGGCGCAGGCAGAAAAATGCAGGGCTTCGACAAGCTCAGCCCGAACGGTTCTGGGAGTTTACATGTCTGAACAATCCGACCCGATCGTCATCCTCTCCTACGCGCGCACGCCGATGGGCAGTTTCCAGGGCGCGCTTGCGGGCGCCAGCGCGACCGAGCTCGGCGCGACGGCGGTCAAGGCCGCGGTCGAGCGCGCGGGCATCGCGGGCGAGCAGGTCGACAAGGTGTTCATGGGCAACGTCCTTCCCGCCGGCCTCGGCCAGGCCCCGGCGCGCCAGGCGGCGCTCGGCGCCGGCCTGCCCAAGTCGGCCGAGGCGGTGACGGTCAACAAGGTCTGCGGATCGGGCATGCAGGCGGCGATCTTCGCCCACGACATGCTTGCGGCCGGATCGGCCGACGTGATCGTCGCCGGCGGCATGGAGAGCATGACGAACGCGCCGTATCTCTCGAAAAAGTATCGCTCGGGCGCGCGCATCGGCCACGACACGATGTACGACCACATGATGCTCGACGGCCTCGAGGACGCCTATGACGCGGGCCGCGCGATGGGCACCTTCGCCGAGGACGCGGCGCGCGAATATCAGTTCAC
>DASTID010000209.1:0-5859 GCA_035717905.1 Sphingomicrobium sp.
TCCGCGCCACCAGAGGTGAGCGGCCGAGGTCGCGGCGATGGCATTCAGGTGCGTCATCGCGCTTTGGGTAGTCGAGAGCTTCCATGCCCGTCAAGGCGCGGCGGTTGACGCTGCGGCGGCGCCGACTACATGGTCCGACGCCCGGGCGGGTGTAGCTCAATGGTAGAGCAGAAGCCTTCCAAGCTTACGACGAGGGTTCGATTCCCTTCACCCGCTCCAAAATCCGATCGCGCGGGGCGCGATTGGATTTTGGAGCGCGCCGGGCGTGCGCAGCAAGCCAGGCGGCGACCTGGCAGTGCCGCCCCCGGAGCGCGTTGACACTCCCGACTCGTGCCGCCACATGGCGCGCCTGCCTGCACCGATGGAGAGGTGGCCGAGTGGTTAAAGGCAGCAGACTGTAAATCTGCCCGCGCAAGCGTACGCTGGTTCGAATCCAGCCCTCTCCACCAGCCTTCGCTCCTTGCGGAGCCACGGTTGGCAAGCCAGCTCGCGCCATGCCTAACCGCCCGCTCACCAGAATTCTTGGAAAACTGGCGATTTCGTCCAAGTTCTTCTAAAGTTGCGCCGGACTCGCTGCTCGGGAGTGCCGCCATGTTGAGCGGGGTAGGGATTGCCTTGGACGATTCGGACAGCGCGCGCCAAGCCGGCGGCGGTGCGGCGGGCGCCGACAGCGACATGGCCGCACGCGTCGCGCGACTGACCGCCGGGCAGCTAGACTGCCTGCGCCTTGTCGACCAGCATCTGTCGTCCAAGGAGATCGCGGCCGAGCTCACGATCTCGCCGCACACCGTCGACCAGCGCGTCCGCCAGGCGCTGGCGATCCTCGGCGTCGAGCGCCGCACCCAGGCCGCGCGCATCGTCGCCACCTTCAGCGGACCATATCAGCGATTGATACATCAATCGCCGCACATTCCCGCCTTGCCCCAAAGCGGGCACCCAGAGGCCGCGGTCAGTCAACAGATTCGGCACGCTGATCGCGCAGGGAAGGCTGGGGGCGCGGGTTTCATTACCGAGCAGAGGCCAGCATCATTCTGGCCTTCCCTGCAACCGCCGTTCGCAACGAGGAGCAACCCACGGAATGAGATGAGTGTCGGCCAGAGGTTGTTCTGGATCGCGGCGATCGCGATCGGATCAGCGTTTTCGGCGGGCATGTATCTCGCCGGACTCGAAAGCCTCACCAGGCTGCTCAAGAGCTAGCCAGGCGCAACTCAAGCCGAGCCTCAGATCAGGCCGACAGCCACTCCGGCGCTTCGGTGCGCCGGGGAAGGAGCAGTCATGCGCAAACAGATCATCGAAAATGCCGCTTATGAAGTCGCCACCCAGGTCCGCGCGGTCGAAGACAGCATCGACGCCGCGCTGAGCGAGATCGCCGTCCTGCAAAGCCGCGTGATGCACGTCACGTCGGTCGCCGGGGTCGGTCCGGCGCCGATCCACGCCGCGCTCGAGGAACTGGCTTCGGCGTTGAACGGAATGGTCAAGGCGCGCGGCTCGATCGTCGCCTGCCACGTCGCGCTCGCCGACGCCAAGCAGAAGGTGCCGGGTCTGCGCACGGTCGCGTTCGGCGACGGCACCGAGTGCCCGCCGGGCTTCGCCAGCCTGCCGACGCCGCTGCGCGTCGTCGCGTAACAAGGTTGACCGGACCACGCGGCGCGTGGTCCGGTATCCTTCCGATGAGCCCCCTCCTCTACTGGACCTTGCTGACGCTGGCCTGCGGCTATGCCTTGAGCCGCGGGCGAACCGACGAGCGCATCACCGCGATCGTCTGCGTCCTTGCAAGCATCCTCACCGCGCTGGTCCTGTCGCCGGTCAACACCCGGTACACCGGGGTCGAATCCGGCGAGCTCGTGATCGACGTCGCCGCGCTTGCCGCGTTCGTGTTCGTCGCGCTCCGCTCCGACCGGTTCTGGCCGCTGTGGGTCGCCGGCCTCCAGCTCACGACGAGCATGTCGCACCTGCTCAAGGCGGTCGACCTCGGCCTGTGGTCGAAAGCCTATGCCGCGGCCGAGAAATTCTGGAGCTACCCGATCCTGATCATCCTGGTGATCGGCACCTGGCGCACGCATCGCCGGATGCTCGCCCAACGCCGCGGGGCCGCCGCCGCCTGACGTCCGCCACAGCGCGGTTGCGCTGCGGCCGTTGGATCAGCATTGGGGCGCAATGTCCCGGCGCAAGAAATCGCACCAGAGCCATGGCAGCGCGGCCCGCCCGCGCTTCTGGGGCAGGCACGCCGTCGCCGCGGCGCTCGACAATCCCCGCCGCACGGTGCTGCGGGCCTGGGCGACGCGCGAGGCGGCCACTTCCATGCGATTCCCGCCGGACGTTGCGGTCACCATGGCCGAAGTTACAGATCTTGCCCGGCTGGTGCCGCACGATGCGCCCCACCAGGGCGTCGTGATCGAGGTCGAGCCGCTGGACGACGCCTGGCTCGACGAATTGCTAGAGTCGGATGGGGACAAAGCGGTGCTGCTGGTCCTCGACCAGGTCACCGACCCGCATAACGTCGGCGCAATCCTGCGCTCCGCGGCCGCGTTCGGCGCGGTCGGCATCGTCACCCAGGACCGCCATTCGCCGCCCGAGAGCGGAGTCGTCGCGAAGGCCGCGTCCGGAGCGCTCGAGCGCGTGCCCTGGGCGCGCGTGGTCAACCTCGCCAGGGCGCTCGAGGAAATCGGCGAAGCCGGTTTCTGGCGGATCGGCCTGGCGGGCGATGCGGACATGGAGCTGAAAGCGGCGCTTGGGCCCCGGCGCGTCGCGCTGGTGCTTGGAGCCGAGGGCGCGGGCCTCAGGCCCAATACGCGAGAGCATTGCGATGCATTGGCGCGGCTGCCGATCGCCGAGGCGGTCGAAAGCCTGAACGTGTCGAACGCGGCCGCCGTGGCACTCTATGCGGCGGGCGCCGGCTGATGGTCCGCACGACAAGCAGCATCCGCAAGCATGTCGAGGCGCTGGCGGATCGCGAGCCGGCGTTCGCGCGCGTCGTCGAGCTGCACGGGGTTCCCGAGCCGCGCAACAGCGCCCCCGGCGCGCACACCTTGTTGCGCACGATCGTCGGCCAGCAGGTCAGCGTCGCCGCCGCCCGCTCGATGTGGGCGAAGCTGGAGGCGGCTTACGGCGCCCCGCCGGACCTAGCGGCGATCCTCGAGGCGACCGACGAGGAACTGCGCGTCGCCGGAATCTCGCGTCAGAAGGCCGGCTATGCGCGCAGCCTCGCCGGACTGGTCCTGTCGGGCGAGCTCGACCTCGCGGCGCTGCCCGAGGACGATGACGACGCGATCGCCTTGCTGACCAGGATCAAGGGGATCGGGCGCTGGTCCGCCGAAATCTATTTGCTGTTCGCCGAGGGGAGATCGGATGTCTGGCCCGCCGGCGACCTCGCGGTGCAGGTCGAGATCGGCCGGCTCCTCGGACTTCCGGAAAAGCCGTCCGAGAAGCAGCTGCGCGAGCTCGCGGAAGCCTGGCGCCCGTACCGCGGCGCCGCGGCGGTGCTCGCCTGGCACAGCTACAACAGCAGCGTGCTGTAGATCGCGCTAGCTGCGGACCGCGATCGGCAGGGCGCGGGAACCGAGCCCGCGGAAAACCCGAGCACCGAGGTCGAGCCGGAACGGGGCGAGCTTCTCGGCCTTCGTGTCGCGCCCGATCAGATAAGCGGCGGACGTCTGGCCGACGCCATTGCCCCAGCGGTAGATGACGTTGAAGGCGATCAGCGGGACGAACACTTGCCGTCCCCCTGCCTGCAACACCCGGATATTGTCGCGGGCGAACGGGACCCTGGGGCGCAAAGTGGCGCCCTTGAGCGGCGGGATCGTCGGAATGCGCTCGCCCTTGCCGACCGGGCGGGCGAAGAAGCCGTCGAGCTCGCGGTCCTGCGCCGGGCTGGCGTTGAAGATGCTCGCTTCGATCAGCACCTCGCGGGCCGGCGTGCTGCCCGAATTATAGAGCCCGATGTCGAACTCGACCGAGACGCGATCGTCCTCGACGATGCAGCGGAGCGGCTCGAACGCGATGTCGAGCCACGGCCGAAGGCGCGTCGATACAACGCCCGACTGCGCCGGCGAGGCCGGCGGAGCCGGCGTGGGCGGAGCGGCGCGCGGCGAGGTTGCCGGCTCGGGCGCGACATAGGCGTCAACTGGCGGTCCGCCGGCAAAGGCTTGGCGCCCGTGCTGCCTGCGCCAGAGCAGGAACGCGCCGCCAGCGCCGAGCGCGATGGCGGCAAGCAGCCACGGCCACAGCGGCAGTCCGCGGCTCGGCGCCAGCGTGCCCGCCGAATCCGCGTCGGTTGCGAATTCGGCCTGCCCCGAATCGGCCGCGGGCGCGCCGCCGACGGCCGGAAGGTTGACGGTGACGGACGAGCCCTGTGGCGCCGTCGCCCGAGGCTGGACCGCGCGAGCGGGCGCGGCTGAGACGGTGCGCGCCGTGGCGTCCCGCGCTTCATCGGCTTGCGCTGGGCGCCGCGGCGCGGGCGCCGAAGCCGGCGGCGCGGGCTGCGTGCCGGCGCCGCGCGTCGGCTGCGGGCCGCTCGGCGCCGTTGTCGCCGCGGGCGTCCCCGCCGCCCGCGCGCCCGGGCGCGCGGGCTCGGCCGGGCGCGTGACCGTGCCCTGCAGGTTGAAATTCTGAAGCTGCGGCGGGCCGATCGCGTCGGCCGCGGGGGTGTTGGTCGTCGCCGACGGGACGCTCTGGGCGAGCACCGGGGCATGGACGGGCATCAGCCCGGCCACGACGATCGCAATCCCCAAGCGTGACAGCGCCCTCATCCGCTCCCGTTCGTGTTCGTGATTCGCGCCAATTATCACGGCGCGACAGGCACATGCCCGCCGAGCGTCCGCCTTTCAAGCATAGCGTGGATGAACCGCGGCGGACTCGAGCCGCGCGGCCCTAGCGCGCATCCACCAGCACCAGCTCGGCGTCGTCCTCGGCCTCGATCTCGATCCGCTCCTCGCCGGTGATCGCGACCCCGTCGCGCGGTCCCGCCTCGACACCGTTCACGCGCACCCGGCCGCCCGGCACCAGATAGAAATGACGTTCGGGGTTCGCCTCGATCGCGATCGCGCTGCCGGCCTTGACCGTGGCGCCGAGCACGCGCGCGTCGGCGTTGATCGTCAGGCTGCCGTCGCCGGGGTCGCCGCTGGCGAGCAGCTGGAAGCTGCCGTCGCGCGGCTCCTTCGGGAACGGCATCGCGCCCCAGCTCGGCTGCGCGGCCGGCTTGTCGGTTTCGATCCAGATCTGGAACAAGGTCGTCGCCTCGTCCTCGAGATTATATTCGGCGTGGACGACGCCGGTGCCGGCGCTCATCACCTGGACGTCGCCGGCGCCGGTGCGGCCCTTGTTGCCCATCGAATCCTGGTGGGTGATGGCGCCGGTGCGGACGTAGGTTACGATCTCCATGTCGCGGTGCGGATGCGGCGGGAAGCCGTTCTTCCCCGCGATGCGGTCGTCGTTCCATACGCGGATCCGGCCCCAGCCCATGCGCGCCGGGTCGTAATAATCGGCGAACGAGAAATGATGGCGGGCGTCGAGCCAGCCGTGGTCGGCGTGGCCGAGCGAATCGAATGTGCGGATGTCGATCATGAGACCGAGATGGGCAGCCGGCTGCCGGCACTCAAGTAGCTCGCGCATTCGGCGGAGCTTCACAAAATGCTCATGAGTCGCTCATGACAGTCATGATCGCCTCGTGAGAAGTTCGGGCGAGCTGGACTTTGGAGGACACAGGATCGTGCTCAGGTTCGACGGCGAACGGACGCCCGCTTTCAAGCTGTTCATGGCAATCGTCGTCGGGCTCGCGCTGACGATCCCGATCTTCATGGTCTGGTTCCAGGTCTACGACCGCCGGTCGCAATCCGAGCAGGCGACGCAGTCGATCACCGC
>DASTID010000210.1:0-4957 GCA_035717905.1 Sphingomicrobium sp.
CGACCATGTGCTGCTGCATGGGCCCCCGGGGCTCGGCAAGACGACGCTCGCCGGCATCCTCGCGCGCGAGATGGGCGTCGGCTTCCGCGCGACCTCGGGCCCGGTCATCGCCAAGTCGGGCGACCTCGCCGCGCTGCTGACTAACCTCGAGGACGGCGACGTCCTGTTCATCGACGAGATCCACCGCCTCGCTCCCGCGGTCGAGGAAGTGCTTTATCCGGCGATGGAGGACCGCGCGCTCGACCTGATGATTGGCGAAGGGCCGTCGGCGCGCTCGGTCCGCATCGATCTTCCGCGCTTCACGCTGATCGGCGCGACCACGCGGCAGGGGTTGCTGACGACGCCGCTGCGCGACCGCTTCGGGATTCCGGTGCGACTCAATTTCTACACGATCGACGAACTCGAGCAGGTGGTGCGCCGGGCGGCGCGGCTGCTCGGCGTCGATCTGACCGGCGACGGGGCGCAGGAAATCGCGCGCAGGTCGCGCGGGACTCCGCGCATCGCCGGAAGGCTGCTGCGCCGGGTGCGCGATTTCGCTTATGCCTCCGGCGCCGACAGCATCGATTCGACCGTCGCCGACCAGGCGCTCGACCGGCTCGAGATCGATGCGCTCGGCCTCGACGCGATGGACCGACGTTACCTGACGATGATCGCCGACCTCTACGGCGGCGGGCCGGTCGGCGTGGAGACGCTCGCCGCGGGCTTGAGCGAGCCACGCGACACCATCGAAGACGTGATCGAGCCGTTCCTCATCCAGCTCGGCCTCATCGCGCGCACGGCACGCGGGCGCGCCCTGAACGGTCGCGGCTACGCGCACCTCGGGCTGCCCGCGCCGCAGGGCAGCCAGGCCGGATTGTTCGAGGGCGGAGCTTCATCCTGATTCCTCGCGCATCGTTGATTGCGGCCACGGCGTTTTTTGCCGCGGGTCCGCTCGATGCCCAGCCGCAAGGCGGACACGGCACGGCCCCGGCCGAGCGCGCTTATGAATTCGACAACAACTGGCTGTGCCTTCCCGGCCGCAAGGACGTCTGCTCGACGTCGCTGCCGACCACGGCATTGAACCCCAACGGCTACGGATCGAGCGGACGTAGCAGCATCGCGAAAGACCCGCCGCTCGACTGCTTCTACCTCTATCCGACGGTCTCGAACGATGCGGGCATGAACAGCGATCTTATCGCCGGCCGCGAGGAAAAGCTCGCTGCCGAGGCCCAGTTCGCGCGCTTCGCGTCGGTGTGCCGGCCGTTCGCGCCGATCTACCGCCAGATGACCTTGTCGTCGGTGGTCGCTTATTCGGCCGGCGCCGACATCACCGCCGCGGCGCGGCTCGCCTATCGCGACGTGCTCGCCGCGTGGCGAGACTATCTCGCGCACCGCAACGGCGGCCGGCCGTTCGTGCTGATCGGCCACAGCCAGGGCAGCTTGATGCTCCAGCAGCTGATCGCGCGCGAAATCGAGGGCAAGCCGGTCGCCAGGCGGATGCGGCTCGCGATTCTTCCCGGCTACAACCTGCTCGTGCCCCAAGGGAAATTGGTCGGCGGAACGTTCAAGTCGACGCCGTTGTGCAGCCGCGACGGCGAGACCGGCTGCGTCATCAGTTGGGTCAGCTTTCGCGAGCGCAACGCGCCGCCGCCCGGCGCGATCTTCGGTTTTGCCGACACGCCCGGGATGACCGTCGGCTGCGTCAACCCGGCGCGTCCCGGCTCGCGCAATTGGGAACGGCTCGACAGCTATTGGTTCACGCGCTCGACCCTGCCTGTGCCCGGCGGGCCGATCCGCTGGTCGAGCGAAGGCGCGCCGCCGACGCCCTATGTCCACACCGACGGGCTGGTCTCGGGCAAATGCGTCAACGACGGCCCGCGCGGCTACCTCTCGGTGCGCACCAATGCCGACCCGGCCGACCGGCGCACCGACCGCGTCGGCGGCGAGGTCGGCGTGCTCGGCATGTTCCTGCCCGGCTGGGGCATGCACCTCGCCGACGTGGCGATCGCGCAGGGCGACCTGGTCCGCCGGGTTGGGGAGATCGCACAATGAGCGCCAGCCTCGACACACCCTATCGTGGCGGGTTCGTCGGTCCCGAGCACCATTTCGCGCTGACCGTCTATTTCGAGGACACCGACACAGCGGGCGTCGTCTATTACGCCAACTATCTGAAGTTCATGGAACGCGCCCGCTCCGACATGCTGCGCGCGGTCGGGGTCGACCAGAACGAAGTGCTGCGGAGCGGCGGCGGCGCTTATTATGTCGCCGAGGTCGATATCCGCTACGTCCGGCCGGCACGGCTCGGCGACGATCTGCTCGTCGTCAGCTCGGTAGGGCAGGTCCGCGCCGCCTCGGTCGCGATTCAGCAGCGAGTCATCCGCAACAATGAACTGTTGACCGATGCACGGGTGGTCGCAGCCTTCCTCGATGCGCAAGGTCGTCCGCAACGGCAGCCAAGAGAGTGGGTGGAAAAATTCAACGACATCATGACTCGCGAATAAGCGGCAAGGCGTGGCTGGCGGCATTCGCCTGCGCTTCGCTGGCGACGGCGGCCCAGGCGCAGCAGCCGGTGCCGGTGATCGCCGTGCCGCCGCTGACCACGCCCGACGACAAGCCCGCCGGCAACGGCACGACCACCCTCGGCATCGCCTGGCAGGCCTCGCAGCTGATCGCCGGCGATCTGCGCTCGACCGCCGAGGTTCTCGCGCTGCCGCCCGACCGGAAGGATTATTATTCCTATCCCGAGGTCACCGCGCCGAGCTTCCCGCGCTGGCGCTCGCTCGGCGCCAAGGCGCTGCTGACCGGCTTCATCCAGGCGCGCCCGGACGGGCGCATCGCCGTCGGCTGCTACGTCTATGACGTCGACAAGGGCCGCGAGCTGGGGCGGATCGGCTTCGTCGCCGAGCCCGAGCAATGGCGCCGCGCGGCTCACAAATGCTCGGGGCTGGCCTATCAGACGCTGGTCGGCGCGCCCGGCGTATTCGACACGCGCATCGCTTATGTCGCCAAGAGCGGCAAGGGCGATTCGGAAGTCGCGCGGATCGCGGTGATGGACAGCGACGGCTACAATCATGACTATGTCACCCCGGGCGGGACGATGGTCCTGACCCCCAGCCTGTCGCCGACGGGTGACCGCGTCGCCTTCGTCAGTTTCATGGGTGGCAAGCCGCAGGTCCGCGTCGCCGAGCTGCCCTCGGGCGAGCAGCGTCCGATCCTTCCCAACGCGGCCGGGATGAGCTTCGCGCCGCGCTTTTCGCCCGACGGCCAATGGATCGTCTTCTCGATGCAAGTCGGGCTCAACACCGACGTCTATGTCGCCCCCGCGAGCGGCGGCCCGGCGCGGCGGCTGACTTTGTCGCCCGGCGCCGACATCGACGCCAGCTTTTCGCCCGACGGCCGGCGCATCCTGTTCGAGAGCGACCGCTCGGGCTCGCAGCAGCTCTACGTGATGGACGCCGACGGCGCGCGCCAGCGTCGCGTGAGCTTCGGCGCCGGCGCGCACGCCGCGCCCGAATGGAGCCCCGACGGGGAGAAACTCGCCTTCACGCTGCGCGGCGGCGGCGTGCTGCGCGTTGGGGTGATGGACGCGGACGGGCGCGACGAGCGCATCCTCACCAGCGGCCCGCGCGACGAATCGCCGAGCTGGGGCGCGAGCAGCCGCGAGCTTTTGTTCCAGCGCACCGACGCCGCGCAGCGCACCTACATCTATCGCCTGCCGATCGGCGGCGGCACGCCAAGGAAAATCCAGACGCCGCAGGAAGCGGTCGACCCCGACTGGTCGGGAGCGCGCGACTGATGCGGCGCATGGTCATCCTGCCCGTGATCGCGATCGGCCTGATCGCCGGCGGCGCCTCGGCGCAGGTCCGGGTGCCGACGGTCATCCAGCGGATGATCCCGGCGACCCGCGACCGGCAGCACCAGCAGCCGGTCGTGGCGATCGTCGGGATCGATGCGCTGCGCGCCGATTTCGCCGCGAAGAGCGGCAGCGACACGGTCTATTTCATCAACGACAGCGTGACGCTGAGCGCGCCGGCGCGGGCGACGCTCGCGGCGCAGGCGATGTGGCTGCGCCAGCATCCCGAGGTCATTGTGCGGATCGAGGGCCACGCGATGGTCAACGACACGCGCGATCACGCGCTCGCGCTCGGCGCTCGGCGCGCGGAGGAAGTGCGCGGCTATCTGGTCCTGCTCGGCGTTCCGGCTGCGCAGCTGACCGCGATCAGCCTGGGCAAGGAGCGGCCGGTGGGGCTCAATGCCCGCGCGGTGACGGTGCTGGTGCGTTAGGCCGCGCGGCGGGCGTGGCCGGTCGCGGTGAGCCAGGCGCGCGCCTGACGCTGTGCTTCGGCAATCTCGCGGGCGGTCATTTCGAGCGCGATCTCGGCGCGGCATTCCTGCCCGCGCGCCGATCCCGACAGCGCGGCGAGGTTGAACCATTTGTGCGCTTCGATGAGGTCGACGGCGACCCCGCCGCGGCCGGTCGAATAAGCGACGCCGAGATCGAACAACGCCTCGACATTGCCGCGCTCGGCATCGGCAAGGCGGCTGCGGATCAGGAACTCCGCGCCCTTCTGACTGATCGCACCCATGAAAACCCCCCTCTGTCCTTCGTCGAGGAGAGAATTCGTCCCGCAACGGCAAAGAAATGGTTAACGCCGAAAAACCATGTTCAGACGGCGATGTTGTCGATGATGCGCGTAGAACCGATGACCGCTGCCGCGATCAGGCGCATCTCGCCTGACGGCCGGACGAGCGGTTCGAGCGTGCCGGCGTCGACCAGCGCGACATAATCGATCGTCAGGAAGCCCGCGTCGACCAGCGATTGCTTGGCCTGTTGAAGGACAGTGGCGACCGGCTTTCCGTCGGCGATCGCGTCCCGCGCGGCCTCCAGCGCATTGGGCAACGCGACGGCGCGGCTGCGTTCCTCCGCCGAGAGGTACGCATTGCGCGACGACAGCGCGAGCCCGTCTGCCTCGCGCAC
>DASTID010000211.1:0-11769 GCA_035717905.1 Sphingomicrobium sp.
GCGTCGGAAATCTCCGGCGCGTCGGCATCGTGGTACAGCCGGTTGTGCCGGGCGATCTCTTTCGCCAGCCGCATCAGCCGGTTGGCGGCCTCGGCCTCGCTCAGTTGCTCAGCCAAACAATTCCTCGAGCAGGTTGATGAAGCTGGTCCAGCTCCGCTCGGCGGCCAGCGCGTTATAGGCGACGCCGCCGATCTGCAGGTCGCTCGCGTGGGGGTTGGTGAAGCCGTGGCCGACGTGGCCATAGGCGTGGATCTGCCAGTCGGCGCCGGCCTCGGTCAGTTCGGCGGCGAGCGCCACGACCTTGTCGGGCGGGACCATCGGGTCGTCCCAGCCGTGGAAGGCGACGACCTTGGCTTTGATCTTCTCCGCCGGCAGCCCGGGCGGGTCGAACAGGCCATGGAAGCTGACCGCCGCCGCGATGTCCGCGCCGCTGCGCGCAAGGTCGAGCGCGCACTGCCCGCCGAAGCAATAGCCCGCAACGACCATCGAATCCCCCTCGACCTCGCCGAGGCCGCGCGCCTGGTCGAGCACCGCGAGCAGCCGCCGGCGCAGCGCCGCGCGGTCGCCGCGAAGCCGCGTCATCTCGCCGAAGCAGACATCGCGCTCGGCGCCGTGGAACTGCTTGCCGAACAAATCGGCGACGAACGCATTGTAGCCGAGCTCGACGAGTTGCCGGCCGAAGCCGATCTCGAGGTCGGAGACGCCCATCACCGTCGGGATCAGGATGACCGTCGGCCGCGGCTCGCCGTCGCGGCGCCCGACGAGCACGCCCTCCAGGCTCTCGCCTTCGAACTCGAGCGGGACGGGGGTTTGCTTACTCATCTGGCGGCTCCGCACTGGGGATCGTAGGCGACCTCATAGGGGCGATCGAAACACCGCTCCATCGCTTCGAGCAGCTTGCCATTGATCCGGTCTCCCTCGCTCGTGCCCGCCAGCACCGCGTCGCGCGACTTGATGAGAAGCGGCCGGTCCTTGGTCAGAAATGCCCAGGTGCCCGTCACATATTCGTTCCAGCGCAGGTTGGCCGACATCGGCGCCATCGGCTGGTCGGATCGCCGAGTCCCGGCGATGAACTCGGCTCCGCGGCGCTCGTCTCCGGCCAGCGCCAGTTGTCGGCCCAGGTGGAAAAGCAGGATGCGCTGCTCACCGGGCGTCGCGACGGGGCCACGGATGAGATAATCGACCGTCGCCTCGGCCGCCTCCCTCCAGCAGCCGCGCTCCCCGAGCTTACGCGCGCTCGTCGCCAGCGTGCCCTGCTGGTCGAACTGGTCGAAGGTCAGCGCGGCGTTGGCGCGCTTGGCGGCATCGTCGAGCCGGCAGGCTTTCGGGTCGGGTGCCGCAACGGCGGCAGCGGCGAGCAGCAGTGTAACGATCATCGCCGCTCCTTAGCCAAACGGGCGAGCTTCGCCACGCTGTTCATGTTGCGCGCGGTCCCCGCGACCGCGGCTGGAATTCTCAGCGTCGAGCGGCCCATGCCGCCTGGGTAGTGGACATAGATTTCGCGCTCGCCCAGCGCGATCCGCTCATCGGTCCGGTTCCTGGCCTGGTCGGCGCTATCGGCTGGCGGCGAGCGGTCGAGGAAGATCGCGACGACCCTGTTGCCGGGTTCCTTGCCGAAAGGATTGGCGGCCACGACCGCCGCCATCTCGTCCGCCGTGCGGACCATCACGGCGACCCCGTTGCCCATATGACCGGTCAGCGCGCGTTCGAGCGCACTCTTGATCGCCGCTTCGCTTTTCGCGCTGGCGAACAGCAAATTGCCGCTAGCTATGAACGTGCGCGGCTGTTCGAGGCCGAGGTCCGCCGCGATCCGCTTGAGATCGGCCATCAGCAGCTTGCGGCCGCCGACATTCACCGCGCGCAGCAGAGCGACATGGCTCGTCATGCTGTGCCCCTTATCCTCCCCTCACTTTCCAGGGGAGGGGACCGCCAAAGGCGGTGGAGGGGTCTTCCTTCAGCGGCAAAGACCCCTCCACCATGCTTCGCATAGTCCCCCTCCCCCAGAAATCTGGGGGAGGGGGACTATGCGGCATCCAGCAGCCGCGCCGCCTGGGCGCGGGCCTCGTCGGTGATTGCAGCGCCCGACAGCATCCGGGCGATCTCCTCTCGCCGTTCCCGCGCGTCGAGCTTGCGCACCGTCGTTCTCGTGCCCTCTTGCCCGTGGCTCTTCTCGATCCGGTAATGGTGCGCGGCGCGCGCCGCGACCTGCGGCGAGTGGGTCACGACCAGCACCTGCGACGACGCCGCGAGCCGCGCCAGCCGGTCGCCGATCGCGCTCGCGACCGCACCGCCGACGCCGCGGTCGACCTCGTCGAAGATCATCGTGGCGGCGCTCCCCGCCTCGGCCAGCGCGACCTTCAGCGCGAGGATGAAGCGCGACAGCTCACCGCCCGACGCGATCCGGGTCAGCGGGCCGAACGGGGCGCCGGGGTTGGTCGAGACCTCGAACTCGATGCGGTCGGTGCCCGACGGCCCCGGCTCGGCGGCGGCGATGCCGGTGCGGAATTGCGCGGCGTCGAGCTTGAGCGGCGCAAGCTCGGCGGCGACGGCCGAATCGAGCGCCGCGGCGGCCGACTTGCGCCGCTCGGAAAGACGCGCGGCCGCGGCGGCATAAGCGGAGCGGGCATCGGCCAGTGCGCGATCGATCTCGGCGATCCGCTCGCCGCTATGGCGGATCGCGGCGAGCTGCGCGCGCATCTGCTCGCCCAGCGCGGCCAGCGCGTCGGCTTCCACCCGGTGCTTGCGCGCCAGCCCCCGAATATCGAACAGCCGCGCCTCGACCCGCTCGAGCCGCGCCGGGTCGAACGCCAGCGCCTCGGCGGCGCGCGCGATCCGTTCGTCGGCCTCGCTCGCCTCGATCACCGCCCGGTCGAGCGACGCGAGCGCCTCGGCCAGCAGCGGATGGTCGGCGGCGCCGCGCTCGATCCGCCGCGCCGCCTGGCGCAGCAGCGCCAGCGCGCCCTCCGACCCGCCGAGCAACTCGTCGAGCCCGGCCAGCGTCTCGCCCGCCTTGGCGCCGGCCTGCATCGCCGCGCGCTCTTCGGCCAGCCGCGTTTCCTCGCCTTCCTCGGGCGCGAGCGCTTCGATTTCCGCGCTCGCATGCTCGAGCCATTCGCGCTCGCGCTCGGCGGCGGCCGCCTCGGCCCGGGCGTGCGCCAGCTCGGCTTCGAGCCGGCTGACCTCGGCCCAGGCCGCCGTGACCGGGGCCGAGTCGAGCTTGCCGAACGCGTCGAGCAAGGCGCGATGGCCCTTGGGGTTGAGCAGCCCGCGGTCGTCCTGCTGGCCGTGGATCTCGACGCAGGCCGCGCCGAGGTCGCGCAGCACGCCCGCCGCGACCGCGCTCGCGCCGATGAAAGCGCGGCTGCCGCCGTCGGCCTTGAGCGAGCGGCGAACGATCAGCGGCTCGTCGGGATCGACAAGAATGTCCTGCTCGCGAAGCACGCCGAGCGCGGGATGATCGGCGGCAAGCTCGAGCTCGGCCGACACCGTCGCGCTGTCCTCGCCGCTCCGCACCAGGCCGGCGTCGGCGCGCGCGCCGAGCGCGAGGCCGAGCGCGTCGAGCAGGATCGACTTGCCCGCTCCGGTCTCGCCGGTGAGGACGCCGAGCCCCGCCTCGAACTCGAGCTCGAGCCGGTCGACGAGCACGACATTGCGGATCGTGAGCTGCCGAAGCATCAGCGACGGCGCGCCCCTGGGCTCACCCCTGGCTGGCGGCGGCCTGGCTGCTCGCCTGCGGGCGGGCAGACGTAGCGGCCGGGTAATGCTTCTGGAGCAGCCGCAGCGACTGGCGGTACCAGTAGGTCTCCGGATAGTTGGTGCCGAGCACCGCCGCGGCCTTCTTCGCCTCCTCGGGCAGTCCCAGCGAGAGGTAGCATTCAACCAGCCGCTCCAGCGCCTCGGGCGTGTGGCTGGTGCGCTGGTACTGTTCGACGACTTCGCGGAACCTCAGGCTCGCCGCGAGCCAGTTGGCCGATCGCTGGTAGAAGCGGCCGATCTCCATCTGCTTACCGGCGAGGTGATCGTTGATGAGGTCGAGCTTGAGCCGCGCATCGGCCGCGTAGCGGCTTTCGGGATAGCGCCGGATCAGCTCGCCGAACGCGTCGGACGCCGATTGCGTAGTCGACTGGTCGCGCGTGACGTCGGCGATCTGCTGATAATAGCTCATCGCGATCAGATAATGGGCATAGGGCGCTTCGGAATTGCCGGGGTGGATGGTCACGAACCGCTGCGCCGAACTGATCGCCTCGGTATATTTGTTAGCGAGATAATAATTGAACGCGCTCATCAGCTGCGCCCGCCGCGCCCATACCGAATAGGGGTGCTGGCGCTCGACCTCGTCGAACAGCTTGGCGGCGTTTTCGTAATCGCTCTGGTCCATCCGCCGCTTGGCCGCGGAATAGAGGGTGTTCACGTCGCTCGCGACATAAGCGGTGTCACCCCTGCTGTTCTTCCCGGTCGCGCAGGAGGCGAGCGGCACCACCGCCGCGCAGGCGAGCAACAGGACGGCGGAACGGGTAAGCTTCAGCATGGAGACCTCATTAGCGTGGGGCCGGGAACAGGCCAAGGAGTGATCCGTCATTGCGAGGGGCGTGAGCGACGAAGCAATCCATGAGCGCCCGGTTTTCTGGATTGCTTCACTTCGTTCGCAATGACGAACAGGAGCTGAACAATAATCAGGCCGGCTCGGCGCCCGGAACGTCCTTGTCGTCGGTCCTGAGGAAGCTGTCCGGCTGGATGCCGAGCCACACCAGCACCGGCGAGGAGATGTAGATCGACGAATAAGTGCCGACGAAGATGCCGAGGAAGATCGCGATCGTCAGCCCGAAGATCACTTCCGGGCCGAGCAACAGCAGCATCCCCAACGCCAGCAGGATCGAGAGCGAGGTGACCATCGTCCGCGACAGCGTCTCGTTGAGCGACAGGTTGAGCAGCGGGACGATCGCCATCTTTCGGAATTTGCGCAGATTCTCGCGGATTCGGTCATAGATCACGACGGTGTCGTTGAGCGAATAGCCGACGATGGTGAGGATCGCCGCGACGACGTTGAGGTCGACCTGGAGCTGGGTCAGCGAGAAGAAGCCGAGCGTCATCGACACGTCGTGGAACAAGGTGAGCAGCGCGCCGACCCCGAACTGCCATTCGAAGCGGAGCCAGATGTAAATGGCGATGCCGAGCATCGCGAGGGTGATCGACAGCGCGCCGTCGCGCGCCAGCTCCTCGCTGACCTTGCCCGACACGGTCTCGACCGCGTCGACCCGCGAGCCCGGATATTGCCGCGCGAGCATCGCGCGCACCTGGCTTGCCGCCCGGTTCGCCGCCGCCTCGCCGCCGGGCGGCTTGGGCAGGCGGATCTGGTAGCTGGTCGGGCCGCCCGATTCCTGGATGCTCGCCTCGCCGAGATGAAGCGCGCCGACGTCGCTGCGCAGCTGCTCGACGTTGACCTGCTGCGAGAAGGTCGCGCGGATCATTTGGCCGCCGACGAAATCGACGCCGAGGTTGAGCCCGCGCACGGCGACCAGCGTCAGGCTGGCCACGGTGGCGATGATCGACAGCACCAGCGCGATGTTGCGCCAGCGCATGAAGTCGAGGTTGGTGTTGTCGGGGATCAGCTTGAGCAGCTTCATGTCGGCGTCCTAGATGTGCAGCTCGCGCGGGCGCTTGCGGCGCACCCAAAGCGCGACCAGCATCCGCGTAAAATTGACGGCGGTGAACACCGACGTGACGATGCCGATCATCAGCACGACGGCGAAGCCGCGGATCGGGCCCGAGCCGAAATACCACATCAGCGCCGCGGCGATGACGTTGGTGATATTGGCGTCGAAAATCGCGGTCGAGGCTTCCCGGTAGCCGGTCTCGAGCGCGTCCAGGATTCGCCGGCCGCGCCTCTGCTCCTCGCGGATGCGCTCGTTGATCAGCACGTTGGCGTCGACCGCGGCGCCGATGGTCAGCACGAAGCCGGCGATTCCGGGCAAGGTCAGCGAGGCGTTGAACAGCGCCATGATGCCGAGGATCAGCAGCGCGTTCACGATCAGCCCGTAGGTCGTGTAAACCCCGAAGCGGCCATAAGTGACCAGCATGAACAGGATCACCGCGCCGGTCGCGACGACGCTGGCGATCACCCCCTTGCGGATCGAATCCTTGCCGAGATCGGGGCCGACGGTGCGCTCCTCGATCACGTTCAATTTCACCGGCAGCTTGCCCGAGGCGAGCGACACGGCGAGGTCGTTGGCGCTCTGAACGGTGAAATTGCCGCTGATCTGGGCGCGGCCGCCGAGGATCGGCTCGTTGATGTTGGGCGCCGACAGCACCTTGTCGTCGAGGATGATCGCGAACGGCTTGTTGACATTCTCCTGCGTGACCCGGCCGAAGCGGCGGGCGCCGGCGGAATTGAAGGTGATTTCGACGATCGGGCGGCCATCCTGATCGAAGCCCTGCTTGGCATCGGTCAGCTGGTCGCCCGAGACCATCACCCGCCGCTTGACGGCGATGGCGCCGTTGCCGTCGGCCATCGGCAGCACCTGGCTTCCGGCCGGCGCGTGGCCCTGCGCGACCTGCGCCGGGTCGGCGGTCTGGTCGACCAACTTGAACTCGAGCCGCGCGGTCTGGCCGATCAGCTTCTTCAGCGCCTCGGGATCCTCGACGCCGGGGACCTGGACGAGGATCCGCCGATCGCCCTGGTTGATGACCGTGATTTCCTTGGTGCCCTGCGGGTCGATGCGGCGGCGCACCACGTCGCGGGCGACGGTCATCGCGTCCTTGAGCGCGCGCGCCGAGCCGCTCGCGGTCGGAGTCAGCACGATTCGCGTCGAATCGATGACCTGCACGTCCCAGTCGCGGTTGCCGGTCAGCCCGACCGGCTGGGTCAGCGTGCGCAGCCGCTCGACCGCCGCGTCGACCTCGCGCGGGTCGCGGACCATGAACGACAGCCGGCCGCCCGAGGTCGAGATGTCGCCGACCTCGATCCGCGGAGCGCGGCGCAGCTCGGTGGTGACGCTGTCCTCCATCGCCTGCAGGCGCTGCTTGGCGGCGTCGGCCGAATCCGCCTCGAGCAGCAGCTGGCTGCCGCCGGCGAGGTCGAGACCGAGGCTGATGGTTTCATTGGGCAGCCACGACGGCCAGGCCGCCTTCGCCGCGGCGGGAAGCAGGCTGGGAATGGCGAGCAGAATGCCGACCGCGATGGTCAGTGAAATCGACCACACTTTCCACTTGGGGAAATCGAGCACCGCGGCCTCAGTCGTTGGCCGGCTTGGCGCCGCCGGTCAGCACCTGGCTGATGGTCGACTTGATCACGCGGATGCGCACGCCATTGGCGATTTCGACTTCGGCCTCCTCGTCGCTGACCTTGGTCACCCGGCCGCGGATGCCGCCGCCGGTGATCACTTCGTCGCCCTTCTTGACCGCGGCCAGCGCGGCCTGGTGTTCCTTCACCCGGCGCTGCTGGGGGCGGATCATCAGCGCGTAGAAAATGACGAAGATCAGCAGCCAGGGCGCGATGCCCAGCAGCAGCTGCATCGTGCCGTTCGGCTGGGCGGTAGCCTGCATCAGCAAGGTCGGTTGACTGGACATGGACGCGATAGGGTCTCTCGTTGACGGGATGGTCGGGGCGACTGGATTCGAACCAGCGACCTCCACACCCCCAGTGTGATGCGCTACCAGGCTGCGCTACGCCCCGACTGGCCGGGCATCTAGGCAGGGCTACCCGACAAGGCAAGGCGGGAGGGCGCGCGAGTGCCGAAGCGACGGCGGAAAACCAAGGCAGGCCGGTGGGTTGGATGGATTCTGGCAGCGCTGTTGGCGGTGCCGGCGCTGTATCTCGCCGCCGCGCTGGCCGGCTCGCTGATATCGGTCAACCGAAGCTGGACCGAGCCCGAGGACGGCACGACCATCTATCTCGCCGACAATGGCGTGCATGCCGACATCGTCATGCCGGTCGCCGCGCAGGGCCTCGACTGGCGCCCGCTGCTCCCAAGGAGCGATTTCGGCGCGCCGGACCGGAGCGCCCGCTGGATCGCGTTCGGGTCGGGCGAGCAGCGGGTCTATCTCAACACGCCGACCTGGTGGGACCTGACGCCGCGGACGATCTGGTCGGCGCTGGCCGGCGGCAGGCGCGTGATGCACGTCGAATATGTGTCGGACCCGCGCTACGCGGCGCGCGAGATCAGGCTGCGCCCCGAGGAATACCGCCGATTATGGGCCGCGATCCGCGCCGATTTCGCGCGCGACTCGCGCGGGCATGCGGAGCGGATCGACCATCCCGGCTACGGCCCGGCCGACGCCTTCTACCGCGCCACCGGCAAAGCCAGCGCGCTGCGCACCTGCAACAGCTGGGCGGCGGACCGGTTGCGGCTGGCCGGCGTGAAAACCAGCCTGTGGCCGCCGTTCGTCCAAGGACTGGTGTGGCGGTACGGCCGTGCGCAAGGGGACAGTCCCTAATTCAGCGACTGTCCCCGATTACAGAACGTACCGGCTGAGGTCGGCGTTTTTGGCGATTCCGGCGAGCTGCTGCTCGACGAAGGCGGCGTCGACCACCAGCCGCTCGCCGCGGCGGTCCTCGGCCTCGAAGCTGACGTCCTCGAGCAATTTCTCCATCACCGTCTGGAGCCGGCGCGCGCCGATATTCTCGATCGATTCGTTGACCTCGGCGGCGATGCGGGCGAGCGCGGCGATGCCGTCGTCGGCGAAGTCGATGGTCACCTCCTCGGTTCCGAGCAGCGCCTGATATTGCTCGGTCAGGCTCGCCCGGGTCGACGACAGGATGCGCACGAAATCCTGCTCGGTCAGCGCCTTCAGCTCGACCCGTATCGGAAGCCGCCCCTGAAGCTCGGGCAACAGATCGGCGGGCTTGGCGGTGTGGAACGCGCCCGAGGCGATGAACAGGATATGGTCGGTCTTGAGCGGGCCGTATTTGGTCGCGACGGTCGTCCCCTCGATCAGCGGCAGCAGGTCGCGCTGCACGCCCTCGCGGCTGATCGAGCCGCCGCGCACGTCGCTGACGGCGATCTTGTCGATCTCGTCGAGGAAGACGATGCCATTGGCCTCGGCGTCGGCGAGCGCCGCGCGGTTGATGTCGTCGGGGTCGAGGCGCTTGTCGGCCTCCTCCTCGGTCAACCGGGCGAAGGCTTCGGGCACCTTGAGCTTGCGCCGCTTCTTCGGCGCCTGCCCGGCAAGCTTGCCCATCATTGAGCGCAGGTCGAGCACCTGCGCGCCCATGCCGGGGATTTCGAACGGCATCACCGACGCCTCGTCGACGTCGATCTCGACCTCGGCCTTGTCCAGGCTGCCGTCGGAAAAGCGCTGGCGGAAGCTCTGGCGGGTCGCCTCGCTCGAGCCCTTGCCGGTCAGCGCGTCGAGCAGCCGGTCCATCGCCGCCTCCTCGGCGCCGGCGCGGACCTTGGCGCGGCGACGGTCGCGCTCGAGCCGCACCGCTTCCTCGACCAGGTCGCGGGCGATCTGCTCGACGTCGCGGCCGACATAGCCCACTTCCGTGAACTTGGTCGCCTCGACCTTGACGAACGGCGCATCGGCGAGCTTCGCCAACCTGCGGCTGATCTCGGTCTTGCCGCAGCCGGTCGGGCCGATCATCAGGATGTTCTTGGGCGTGACCTCGTCGCGCAGCTCGGGGTTGAGCTGCTGGCGGCGCCAGCGATTGCGCAGCGCGACCGCGACCGCCTTCTTGGCGTCGTCCTGGCCGACGATATGGGCGTTCAATGCGGCGACGATCGCCTTGGGCGTCAATCGGGTCTTGAGAGCTTCGCCGCCGCTCTGGGGCACGGATACGTGGAGGTTCATGTCTCCGGCAATGTCGGAACCGGCGCCGGGCACTTCAAGCGGCGCAGCGGAAGGAGCCGAAGAAGCGCTTGTGGCGGGCGATCAGCCGGGCGATCGTCGCCGGCTGCGGCGTCGCGTCCCACTGGTCGAGCTCGAACGTGCCGCCGAGGATGATGCCGTCGTCGCGCGGGAACATGTAGCCGGGGCCGCCGCTCAGCGCATAACGGACCTCCGGCTGCGGCAGGAGGATCGCCAGCTGCCCACGCGCGGGACGAAGCTCGCCGTCGCCGAACAGGTCGCGCGATCCCAATCCCGTGCAGTTGAATACGAGCCTTTCCGACAAGCCGAGGATCGCCTGCGGATTGGCGAATTCGCGCACCTCGAACCTTCCCCCGGCGATCGAGATGTCGCGCATTGCCTGGCGCAGGAAATGGCCGGTCTCGACGTACATCGTCTCGAACCGGACGACGCTGTCGAGCGGAAACGGATGCTCGGCCTGCGACAGCCGCCTCGTGGCCGGGTAGTAAGGGTCCATCGGGGACGGCCCCAAATTGTCCGTTTCCTCATAGGTCGGCAGCCAGCGGATGCCATATTCGTCGCCGACCATGATCTGCCAGCGGCGCCAGCTGTAATCCATCGCCGCCAGCAGCTGCGCCCGCCACTCGGGCGTCACCGCGTCGTCCTTGTAGAGGTAGGCGGTCTCGATCTGGCCGCCGGCGATGTTCGAGGTCGTATGCGGCGGAAGTGCCTTGGCGTAGACGGTGACCGGAAAGCCCGCTTCCTGCACCAGGCGCGCCGTGGTCAGTCCCAGCGCTCCCGCGCCGATGACCGCGACCGGGCCGGAATGGCCCGGCAGGCCAAGGTTCGTCGCAAGCCGCGAGCTGCCCCAGCTCAAGGTGATGCCGCCGCCGCCGTGGCCGTAATTGTGGACCAGCGCCTTGTCGCCGAGCGGCTCGCGGCGGACGACGAAGCCGGACGCGCGATACGGACGCAGGCCCGCGACGGTGCGGATCACGCGGCCGGCATCGACGTCGACCGGCGCGAGCGGCGTGCAATCGGCGAAGGTGCGCGTGCCGCTGCCGACCGTCGCGCAGCCCGAGAGCAAAGCGGCGGAGCCGGCGGCGAAGGTTCGGCGGTCTAAATACATCCGTTCGCCCTGAGCTTGTCCTTCGATACGCGACTTCGACTTCGCTCAGTCGCTACTCAGGATGAGCGGCCCAGACAAATCCGCTCATGCTGAGTAGGCATGAAATGCCGTATCGAAGCACGTCATCAGCCCTCGACCGTCTCCACGGTCAGGCGGTCGTTGGTGAAGACGCAGACCTCCGACGCGATCTGCATCGCCTTTCGGGCGAGCACCTCGGGGTCCTGCTCGTAATCGGCGAGCGCGCGCGCCGCGGCGAGCGCGTAATTGCCGCCCGAGCCGATCGCCGCGACGCCGCCCTCGGGCTCGAGCACGTCGCCGTTGCCGGTCAGGATCAGCATCTGCTCGGCGTCGGCGACGATCATCATCGCCTCGAGGTTGCGCAAATATTTGTCGGTGCGCCAGTCCTTGGCGAGCTCGACCGCCGAGCGCAGCAACTGGCCGTTATATTGCTCGAGCTTCTTCTCGAGCCGCTCGAACAAGGTGAAGGCGTCGGCGGTCGCGCCGGCGAAGCCGCCGATCACTGTCGCTTCGGCGCCCAGGCGCCGGACCTTCTTCGCGTTGGGCTTGATCACCGTGTTGCCGAGGCTGACCTGGCCGTCGCCGGCGATGACCGTCTTGCCGTCCTTCTTGACCCCGAGGATCGTGGTTCCGTGATAGTGTTCCATCGCGAACAGGTGGGATGCGCCAGCTATGGCTGCAAGCGGCGCTCGAAGCGGCGGTCGGGAACCAGCCACATCGCAGCGACGGCGACATAGAGCGCAATCGAGAAATAAGCCGAAACCGCGAAGGCCGCGACGATCCCCGCGGCATAAAGCGCCATGCTCAGCCACTCCTTGGTCTTCGACCCGACCGCC
>DASTID010000212.1:0-7032 GCA_035717905.1 Sphingomicrobium sp.
GCATAGGTCGGCCCGTAATCGGTGAAGTCCCAGCCGAACGCCTTCGCGTAAAAGGCGCGGGTCAGCTCGTGCGCAGTCGCGCTCGGCAGCTCGACATAATCGATGCGCGCGGCGGCCACGTCAGTAGCGCCGGATCAGGCCGGCCAGCCGGCCCTGGATCTGGACCTGCTCGGGGCGATAGCGCTGCGGCTCGTAATAGCGGTTGGCGGGGTCGAGGCGGATCATGTTGCCCTCGCGCCGGAAGGTCTTGAGCGTCGCTTCCTCGTCGTTGACCAGCGCCACGACGATCTCCCCGTCGCGCGCGGTGTCGACCTTGCGAATCAGTGCGAAATCGCCGTCGAGAATGCCCTCCTCGACCATCGAATCGCCCGAAACCTCGAGCGCATAATGCTCCCCGGGGCCGAGCAACGCGGCAGGCACCGCGAAATTCTCGGTCCCCTGCAGCGCCTCGATCGGCGTGCCCGCCGCGATCCGGCCGTGGAGGGGAATCTCGATCGTGTCGTTGGCGGGCGCCGGCGCCACGGGCTTCAGCGGGGTCGCCGCGGCCGAGCGCGTCTCGGGCAGCTTCAGCACTTCGAGCGCCCGCGCGCGGTTCGCGAGCCGGCGGATGAAGCCGCGCTCCTCGAGCGCCGAGATCAGGCGATGCACGCCCGACTTGGACTTGAGCGCGAGCGCCTCGCGCATTTCATCGAAGCTCGGGCTGATGCCCTTGTCCTTCAGTCGGCCGTCGATGAACAGCAACAGTTCACGCTGCTTGGCGGTAAGCATCGGCCTATCACTCCCCGTTTAGAACGAACGGAGAACACATAGGCAACAAAGCCGCTTCGGTCAAGCGGCCGTGTCGATCACCCGCCCGACGATGCCAGCCGCCGCTTCTCCGCCGCGATCGCCGACTCGTTGCGCCGCGCCTTCATCTCGGCGCGGACGGCTGTCATCAGCTCGGCCGCATAATCCTGCGTCACCGCCTCGCGCAGCTCGTTCTGCATGCGCCCGATCAGCGCCGGCTGGAGCAGCGCGTTGCCGGGCACGACCTTGGTCACCTTGACGACGAAGAAGCCGCGGCCCTCGGGGTCGGCGATCATCCGGCTCTTGCCCTGCACCAAGGTGAAGAGCGTGCGCAGCGGCGGCGGCACGACGCCGGTCGCGGTCGCGATCTGGATTCGGCGCGCGGCCAGCGGGCGGACCGCGGGCAGGGGAGCGCTCGACGCCTTCACCGCCTCGGCGAGGGGGGTTCCGCTGGCCGTCTTCGCGGCGATCGCGCTGGCGGCCGCTTTCGCCTTGCTCGTCGCCTCGGCGGTGACCCAGTCGGCGGCCACCCTGTCGCGAATGCTGGCAAGCGGCGCCGGCGCCGCCGGCACGACCTGCGCCGGGGAGACGAGGGCATAGCCCTGGTCGTTCGGCATCGTGACGATTTCAGGCGGATCATTCGGAGCGATCTCGAAGCCGGCAGTGATCGCCGGCGCGAGCTCCGCCGGCGCGCGATAGGCGGCATCGCTGCGCGAAGTTCCCTGTGCGGTGATCAGCGGCGTCGTCGTCACCGGAAGCTTCGCGGCGCCGGTCGCCTCGAGGAAATTGCTGCCCTCGTCGACCGCAGTCTGGACCTTGTCGACCAGATCCTCGATCGCCTGCTTGCGCTTGTCGGCGACGAGCTTGGCGGCGATCTCCGCCCGCGCCTGGTCGAGCGTCTTGCCGCCGGTCGACTTGATGTCCTCGACCTTGGCGACGATCCAGCCGAAGTCGGACTGGACCGGCCCGACCACGCCGCCCGATGCCGCGGCGAACACTGCGGCGGCGACCTTGTCACCTGCGACACTGGCATAAGCGGCGCGCGTCTGGTCGTCGAGCGAGGTCACCGCGGCATTGTTGCCGGCCGGCGCCGCCGCGGCCGCGAGGCTTGCGCCACCTTTGGCTCTCGCCGCGATCTGCGCGGCGGTGGCCTGGTCGGGGACCACGGCCTGGCCGATCGAGCGCATTTCCTTTGCCGCGTAGGTCGCCTGGTTCGCGCTGTAAAAAGCCGCGATCTCCTGGTCGGTCGGGCCGACGCCGGCGACCTGCTCGGGCCCGATCGCCGCGATCCGCACGACCCGCTGCTCTGGCACCATATAGCGGTTGCGATTGGCCGTATAATAAGCCTGAAGCTGCGCGTCGGTGGCTTTGAGACCGCTCTTGAACGCATCGATCGGAACCGCCGCGACTTCGCCCTCGCGCGCCTCGAGCAGCATCGATGCATAAGGCGTCGCGACGCCGACCGGGACATGCGGGTTGGCGACCAGCGGAGTCAGCATCATCCGCTGCAGCAGGCCGCCCGCGACGATCTCGCGCACCTGCGCGTCGGTCAGCCGCTGCTGGGCCAGGAAGCCCTGGTAAGCCTGCTCGCTGAACTTGCCGTTGAGGCCGCGAGTCTGCGGAATTTGCGCGATTTCCGCATCGACCAGCGGCTTCGATAAATGGAAGCCATATTTGTCGGCGAAGGCGAGCAGCGCGGCCTGGTCGATCAACGCGCCGAGGACCCGGTCGAAATCGCCGACGATCGAGGCGTAATCGGCGGTCGGATTCTCCTGCCTGGCCTGTTGCAGGCGGCGCTGCATCGCATCGGCCATCTCGCGCTCGGAAATCTTCTGATCGCCGGCCTCCGCGAGGGTCGAGCTGCCCATACCGAAACCGAGCGTGCCGGAGCCGAAGTTGGAAATGTCGCTCATCGCGAACCCGGCGAGGATCGCGACCAGGATCGCGGCCATGATCCAGGTGCCGATCTTGGACTTGGAAACGCTTCTGAAGAAAGAGAGCATCGGGTTCCCGGTGCGGTTGAAGATTGCCGGCCGCTTTAGGAGGCGGGCTGGCGCGCATCAAGCGGCGGGGCTAGGGGGTCGCCCGAAACGCGGGCGGGGACGGTCTTGAAGAAACTGGTTGCCGGAAACTGGAAGATGCACGGGCTGTCGTCCGATCTCGCCGAGATCAAGGCGATTGGCGATGCGGCGCGCGATTATCCCGGCGTCGACGTCGCGCTGTGCGTTCCGGCAATCCTGATCGAGCGCGCGTCGCGGGCCGTGCCCGGCTTCGCCATCGGCGGCCAGGACGTCCATCATGCCGAAAAAGGAGCGCACACCGGCTGCATCTCGGCGCAGATGCTGCGCGATGCCGGCGCGGTGCTGACCATCGTCGGCCATTCCGAGCGGCGCGGAGCGCAGCGCGAAAGCGACGCCGAGGTCAAGGCCAAGGCGGACGCTGCGCTGACGTGCGGTCTCGCCGTCATCCTGTGCGTCGGCGAAAGTCTCGAGGCGCGCGAGTGTGGCGAGGCGCTGTCGGTTGTCGAAGCGCAGCTCGATGCTTCACTGCCGCGCGGCGCAGCCGCCGCCGCTGCCGGGCTACCCGAGCGGCTCGCAATCGCTTATGAGCCGATCTGGGCGATCGGGACGGGCAAAATCCCGACGACCGGGGAAATCGCGGAGATGCACGCGGCGCTGCGGCGCCGCCTCCAGGCCGCTTACGGCGATGCGGGGAAGCGCGTGCGAATCCTCTACGGCGGTTCGGTCAAGGGATCGAACGCCGGGGAAATCTTCGCTGTGGCGGATGTCGATGGCGCCCTGGTGGGCGGGGCCAGCCTGACCGCCGCCGATTTCATGCCGATCGTCGAGGCCGCGGCCGCGAAGCCCGGCTGAGTTGTCATTCAGGCAATGAACAGAGACGCTTAGGTAGGTTCTTTTCATAAGCAGATCGAGGTGACCATGCGTTTGATACCCGGATTGATGATTGGATTTTCCCTCGCGCTCGCCGCGCCGGCGCTCGCCCAGGCCGGGATTTCGCCCGGCATGCAGGTGATCGACCCGAGCGGCGGCCTGGTCGGCACCGTCAAGGCGGTCCAGGGGGAAAACGTCCTCGTGAAGACCGGCCGCAACGAGGCCTTGCTTCCGCAGACCAGCTTCCGCGTCGACAGCGGCAAGCTGATGTTCGGAATGACTCAGGCGCAGCTCGACGCCGAGGTCGAAAGAGGCCTCGCTGAGGCGCAGGCGTCGGTGGTTGCCGGAGCGACGGTCAAGGGCGTCGGCGGGATCGATATCGGCAAGATCGAGACGATCTCCGAAACCGCGCTGGTGATCGCGCTTCCCTCGGGCCAGAAGATCCAGCTCAACAAGGATGCGGCCCGCGGCAATCCGGACGGGACCGTGACCGTCGGGCTCACCGCCGAGCAGCTCGCGGCGCAAATCCAGGCCAGCGAGACACTGCCGGCGGCCTCCGCGGAGGAGTCCGCGCCGGCGCCTGCGGGCGAGTAGCCGTTGAAAGCCGGAGCGGCGCCCGCTAAGGGCGCCGCTCCCTTGTTCGAAAGAGCCCGATGTTCGCCTTTTTGTTGATCGTCCAATCGCTGATCGCGATATCGCTGGTCGGCGTCATCCTGATGCAGCGTTCCGAAGGCGGCGGGCTCGGCGTCGGCGGCAGCTCGTCGGGGTTCATGACCGCGCGCGGCGCCGCGGACTTCCTCACCCGCTCGACGGCGATCCTCGGCGGCGCGTTCATCGTGCTGTCGATCGTCATGGCGGCGATCGCCGGCGTCACCCGCGAGCCGACCAAGATCGACACGTCGTTGGCGAACACGGTCGCCCCGGCGCCGCCGCCGGCACAGCCGTCGCCGACCGCTCCGCAGCAGAACCAGGCGGCGCCGACGGTCCCGCTCGCCCAATAAGCGGCCGGCGCGGCGGCGCCAGAACCGGACTTGGCGCCTTTCCCCAAGTTTTTTCGCTTGAGCCGCTTGCAGTTACCGGGCGAACGCCCCTAAGCCCCGAATCCCATGGCGCGGTTCATTTTCGTCACCGGCGGCGTGGTCTCATCGCTTGGCAAAGGCCTGCTTTCCGCGTCCCTCGGGGCGCTGCTCCAGGCGCGCGGCTACAAGGTCCGCATCCGCAAGTTCGATCCCTATCTCAATGTCGATCCGGGGACGATGTCGCCCTACCAGCACGGCGAGGTCTATGTAACCGACGACGGCGCCGAGACCGACCTCGACCTCGGCCATTACGAGCGCTTCACCGGCGTCTCCTCGCGCCAGACGGACAATGTGACGACCGGCCGCATCTACCGCGACATCATCGCCAAGGAGCGGCGCGGCGACTATCTCGGCGCGACCGTCCAGGTCATCCCCCACGTCACCAATGCGATCAAGGAATTCGCGCTGGCCGAGACCGACGGCCTCGATTTCGTGATCTGCGAGATCGGCGGGACGGTCGGCGACATCGAGAGCCTGCCGTTCATCGAGGCGATCCGCCAGCTGAGGAACGATCTCGGCCGTGACAATACGGTCAGTGTGCACACCACCTTGGTGCCGTGGATCAATGCCGCGGGCGAGCTCAAGACCAAGCCCACGCAGCAATCGGTGCGCGAGCTCTCCAGCCTTGGCGTCCAGCCTGAGGTGCTCTTGTGCCGCTGCGACCGGCCGTTGCCCGAAAGCGAGCGCGAGAAGATCGCCTTGTTCTGCAACGTTCCGGTATCGGCCGTGATCCCCGCGCTCGATGCACGCAACATCTATGACGTGCCGCTCCAATATCACGAGGCGGGGCTCGACGATGAGGTGCTCCGCGCGTTCCGCATCACCGATGCGCCGGCGCCCGAGCTCGCCCGCTGGCGTCAGATCATGGACCGCATCGATCATTACGACAGCGAGGTCACAATCGGCGTCGTCGGCAAATATGTCGGCCTTCCGGACGCCTACAAGAGCCTCAACGAGGCCTTGATTCACGGCGGCATCGCCAACCGGGCCAAGGTCAAGATCCGGTGGCTGGATGCGGAACTGTTCGAGCATGATGACGAGAACCTGGCGGCCGAGCTCGAGCCGCTCCACGGAATCCTCGTCCCCGGCGGCTTCGGCGAGCGCGGCAGCGAGGGCAAGATCGCCAGCGTGACCTTCGCCCGCGAGCGCAACGTGCCGTTCTTCGGCATCTGCTTCGGGATGCAGATGGCGTGCATCGAGGGCGCGCGCGCGGTCGGCGTCGACCGGGCGTCGAGCACCGAGTTCGGCCCCACGCCCGAGCCGGTCGTCGGCCTGATCACCGAATGGATGAGCCCCGAGGGCCTGCAGGAGCGGGCCGCCGGCGGCGACCTCGGCGGGACGATGCGCCTCGGCGCCTACGAGGCCGAGCTCGGCCACAACAGCCATGTCGCCGGCATCTATGGCGCGACCCGGATCAGCGAGCGCCACCGCCACCGCTATGAGGTCAACACCCAATATCGCGACCCGCTGGAGAAAAGCGGCCTGGTGTTCTCCGGAATGTCGCCCGACGGGCGCCTGCCGGAGATCGTCGAGCGGCCCGACCATCCGTGGTTCATCGGCGTCCAGTTCCACCCCGAGCTGAAAAGCCGGCCGTTCGACCCGCATCCCCTGTTCGCCGGCTTCATCGAGGCGGCGCTCAAACAGAGCAGGCTGGTGTAACGGAACGGGCTCCGCGCTCGTTTGTTACGGCCCCGCCATCATCACCGAGGAAGGGCCGCCGCCATGCTTCTCACCATCGCGATCATCATCCTGATCCTCTGGGCGCTGGGTTTCCTCGCCTTCCATATCGCCAGCCCGCTGATCCATTTGCTGCTGGTGATCGCGATCATCGTGTTCATCGTGAACTTCGTGCGCGGCCGCGGGACGGTCTGAACGCCGCGATTTGTTGGCGTTGCCGGGGCGGCAAAGCGTCCCTAAATCGCTGTCATGACCAACAGCATATCGACGCGCGTGGCCGTCCTCGGCTCCGGCCCGGCGGGCTGGACCGCGGCCATCTATGCCGCACGCGCGGGGCTGTCGCCGATCGTCATCCAGGGCATCCAGCCCGGCGGCCAGCTGACCACCACGACCGACGTCGAAAATTACCCGGGCTTTCGCGACGTGATCCAGGGCCCGTGGCTGATGGAGGAGATGCAGGCCCAGGCCGAGCACGTCGGGACCAAGGTCGTGTGGGACCATATCGCCGCGGTCGACCTGTCGCATCGCCCGTTCCGCCTGACCGGCGACAGCGGCGCCCAATATTTCGCCGATTCGCTGGTGATCGCGACCGGCGCCCA
>DASTID010000213.1:0-4702 GCA_035717905.1 Sphingomicrobium sp.
CGCCAGCGCGAGCGCGGGCGCGAAGGCCATCAGCTTCGCCCCGCTGGCCTTGATCTTCTCGATCGCGCCGCCCGGCGGAAGCCCGCCCGCCAGCACGACATGGCTGACCTGGTGCTTCGCACAAGTGTCGATCAGCTCGGACAGCTGGGGATGCATGGTGATGAGGTTGACGCCGAACGGGCGGCCGGTGCGCGCCTTCGTCTCGGCGATCTCGGTGTCGAGCAGCTCGGGCGACATCGCGCCGCAGGCGATCACGCCGAAGCCGCCGGCGTTGGAAATCGCCGAGACCAGGTGACGCTCGGAAATCCAGCTCATCGCGCCGCCCATGATCGCGACCTCGCAGCCGAGGAACTCGGTGCCGCGGTGCATCAGCTCGCGGAGGCGCGCATGGCCGACTGACGCGTGCACCGGCCGCGGCTCGGCGATCAGCCCTTCGCCGCTCACGCCGCGCGCCCCGCGGCCTCGGCCGGCGCATCGAGCCCGAACGCGCTGTGCAGCACCCGCACCGCGAGCTCCAGCTGATCCTCGGCGATCAGCGCGCTGACCTTGATCTCGCTCGACGAGACGGCGAGCAGGTTGATCTGCCGCTCGGCCAGCACTTCGAACATGGTCGCCGCGAGCCGCGGGTTGGAGCGGATGCCGACGCCGACGATGGTGACCTTGGCGACCGCGTCGTCATGGACGAGCGCGACAAAACCGATCTCGGCCCTGCGCTGCTCGATTACCGCCATCGCCTGCGCGAGGCTCGCGCGCGGGACCGTGAAGGTGAGGTCGGACGCGCCGGTGTCGGGGGTCGCCGCGTGGACGATCATGTCGACCTGGATGCCGGCCTGCGCGATCGGGCCGATGACCTGCGCGACGGTGCCGGGCTTGTCGGGCACGCCGGTCAGCGTAATCCGCGCCTCGTTGCGGTCGGCGGCGATGCCGGCGATCAGATTGCGTTCCATGTCCTCTCCCGAAAGCTCGGCGACGATGTCGGTGCCGGGCAGATCCTCGAACGCAGACAATACCCGCAATGGCAGCCGCTCGCGCATCGCAAGCCCGACCGAGCGCACCTGCAACACCTTGGCGCCGACACCGGCCAGCTCGAGCATTTCCTCGAACGTCACCTGGGTCAGCTTGCGCGCCTTGGGCACGATGCGCGGGTCGGTCGTATAGACGCCGTCGACGTCGGTGTAGATGTCGCAGCGGTCGGCCTTCACGCCCGCGGCGATGGCGACCGCCGAGGTGTCCGAGCCGCCGCGGCCGAGCGTCGCGAGACGCCCGTCCTCGGCGACGCCCTGGAAGCCAGGGATGACGGCGATGGTGCCGGCGCTCAGCGCCTCGTCTAGAGTCGCGCTTTCGACCGCGTCGACCCGCGCGTTGCCGTGCACGCCCGACGCCCTGACCAGCTGCCAGCCCATGAAGCTGCGCGCCTTCAGGCCCATGTTCTGAAGCGTCATCGCGAGGAGCCCGGCGGTGACCTGCTCGCCCGACGCGACGACCACGTCATATTCGGTCGGATCGTGCAGCGCGGCAGCCTCGCGGCACAGTTGCACCAGGCGGTCGGTCTCGCCGGCCATCGCCGAGACCACGACCAGCACTTCGTTGCCGGCCTCCGCCTCGCGCCGAACGCGGCCGGCGACGCTGAGGATGCGCTCGATCCCCGCCATCGACGTGCCGCCGAATTTCATCACGATGCGGGGCATGAGCTTCCTTGGGTGAAGAGCCGCGTCCTGTTAGGGAGGGGCAATGGTCGAGACAAGCACAAGCGAGGGCTTGACCCGAGCGACAACAAGCATCGTCCCGGAAGAGGTCGCGCAGTTCGGCAGGCTGGCGAGCGACTGGTGGGACCCCGACGGCGCCTCGGCGATGCTGCACAAGCTCAATCCCGTGCGGCTCAAATATATCCGCGACCAGATTGACCGGCACTGGCAGGTCGACGAGCGCGGCCGCATGCCGCTCGAGGGCAAGACCGCGCTCGACGTCGGCTGCGGAGCCGGCCTGCTGACCGAGCCGGTGGCGCGGCTCGGGGCCGGGGTCACCGGCATAGACGCCGCGCCGGAAGTGATCGCGGTCGCGCGGCAACATGCGGCGGCGATGGGTCTGGAGATCGAATATCGCGTCGGCGACGTTGCCGCGCTCGACGGCCGGTTCGACCTCGTCACCTGCCTCGAAGTGATCGAGCATGTCGCCGATCCGGCGGCTTTTCTGAAAGCGCTGGCGCAGCGCCTCGCGCCCGGCGGGCTGCTCGTCCTGTCGACCCCCAACGCCACCGCCTGGTCGAAACTGATGATGATCACGCTCGGCGAGGGGCTGGGACAAATCCCCAAGGGCACGCACGATTTCGCCAAGTTCATCGCGCCCGACCGGATGAAACTGCTGCTCGCCGACGCGGGCCTCGACTGCCTCGACGTCGAGGGCATCGCCTGGTCGCCGACACGCGGCCTGCACCTCAGCGACGACGTGCGCCTCAACTACCTCGTCGCGGCAACGCGGCACTGACCCAAATCTCGGTTCAACGCGATAAAGCACCGCCCGGCTTTTAACCGCCATTAACCATAGTGATCGTTTTCGGGATCGGCCTAAGCCTTTGAGCGGGATTCGTTTTTCCGAATCAGGGTCGGGGGTCACGCCAATGCGCTCACCGTTCAGCTTCTCGTCGCGCGACATCGCGATCGATCTCGGCACGGCGAATACGGTCGTCTACGTCCGCGGCGTCGGGATCGTCACCAGCGAGCCGTCGGTCGTCTCGATGGAAGTGATCAACGGGGTCCGCAAGGTCCGCGCGGTCGGCGACGACGCCAAGCTGATGATGGGCAAGACGCCCGGCAATATCCAGACCATCCGCCCGCTTCGCGCGGGGGTCATCGCCGATCTCGAGGTCGCCGAGGAGATGATCAAGCATTTCATCCGCAAGGCGCACGGCGGCCCGAGCCGCTTTTCGCGCGGACCCGAGGTCGTGATCTGCGTGCCCTCTGGCGCGACGTCGGTCGAGCGCCGCGCGATCCGCGATGCGGTCAGCAATGCCGGCGCGGATCGCGTGTCGCTGATCGAGGAGCCGATGGCGGCGGCAATCGGCGCCGGGTTGCCGGTGGCCGAGCCGATCGGATCGATGGTCGTCGATATCGGCGGCGGCACCACCGAGGTCGGGGTGATCTCGCTCAACGGCCTTGCTTTCTGCCGCTCCGCCCGCGTCGGCGGCGACCGCATGGACGACGCGATCGCCTCCTACGTGCGGCGCAACTTCAACCTGCTGATCGGCGAAGGCACCGCCGAGCGCGTGAAGCTGGAAATCGGCGCCGCGGTTCGTCCCCCGGATGGTGATGGATTGACGACCTATGTGCGCGGGCGCGACGTGAGCCGCGGCGTGCCGTGCGAGATCCAGCTCAGCCAGGCCCAGGTCGCGGAGGCCCTGGCCGAGCCGGTGAGCCAGATCGTCGAGGTGGTGCGCGCCGCGCTCGAGCAGACCCAGCCCGAGATCGCCGCCGACGTGATCGACCAAGGCATCACCATGACCGGCGGCGGGTCGTTGCTGCGCGAGATGTGCACGGTGCTCGAGGATTCGACCGGGCTACCGGTGCGCATCGCCGACGATCCGATGAGCTGCGTCGCGCTCGGCGCGGGCCAGACGCTCGAGGAGGGCGTGCTTCGCGGCGCCTTGATGGCGGCTTGAGGCGCCGAGCGCAGGTGAGCGATTGCGAAGCAATCGGGAGCCAGCGCGAAGAGATGCCGAAAGCCGGACGGCCTGCGTGCGCCAGCACGACAGGACCACGGCGCGGATTTACTCCGCGCCGAAGCTGCGGAAGCGAGCCGTCACGCGAATGAATCGCGTGACGTCAGTCGGGCTCAGCTGTGCTGACCCGCTGGCCGGCGTTCGGCCTCTCTTCGACACAAGCTCCCCTTTGCTTCGCAAAGGCTCCCTTGTGCTCGGGGCCTCCTGCTAGAAATCGACCTTGTCGTAATGTGACGGCGGCACGATCACCTCCATCCGCTCGCCGAGCAAGGGCCGGAATCCCGGCCGCGACTTCATGACTGCGTACCAGTCCTTGGTCTGCTTGTGCCCACGCCAGTCGAGCGCGCCGAGATAGTCGATCACGCTCAAATGCGCCGCGGCTGTGAAATCGGCGAGGCTGAGCCCAGGCCCGGCCAGCCAGCGGCGGTGGTCGAGCAGATAATCGATATAGTCGAGATGCTCGCTCGCGACCCGCATCGCCTCCCGCAAAATGCGGGTGTCGGGGCTTTCGCGGCTGACCAGGCGCTTCCTCATCCGCTCGTTCATCAGCGGCTCGACCACCTCGCGGTAGAGCTTGATGTCGAACCATTCAGTCATCCGCCGGATCTCGGCCCGAAGCGCGGCATTGCCGTGGATCATCGGCATGCGGTCGACGGTCTCGTCGAAATATTCGACGATCGGCTGCGAGCCGATCAGGGTCACGGCCTGGTCGGGCTCGACCATCGCCGGGGTCTCGCCGGCCGGGTTCAGGTCGACGAACTCGTCGCGCTTCTCCCACGGGTTCTCGCGCACGAGCTCATGGCCGACGCCCTTTTCGGCGAGCACCAGCCGGACTTTCCTGGAAAACGGGCAAAGCGGGAACTGGAAGAGCTGCCACATGGCAAGGCAGCTTTAGCGCTCCGGCGCAGTGTCACAACCCATCGTCATTCCCGCGCAAGCGGGAATCCCGATTTTGTTCATTAGCCGTCCAAAAGGCAGCGGGACCCC
>DASTID010000214.1:0-3963 GCA_035717905.1 Sphingomicrobium sp.
GGCGCGGCGACCACGCAGGTCGCCCGGGTGTCGGCTTCGGTGCTCAAGCCGCTGACCCTCGAGAGCATCCAGGACCTCGACCTCGGCACGATCGTCATCGGCGCGGGGACCTGGTCGGGCGCGCAGGTCGCGATTTCGCAGGCAGGGGCGCTGAGCTGCGCCAACCCGAACGTGACCTGCACGGGCGCGACGCAGGTCGCGCAATATAATCTCAGCGGAAGCAACAGCCAGACGGTGCGGGTCAGCGTGCCCGACGTGATCCTGACCAACCAGTCGGACGCGACCAAGTCGCTGACCCTGGTCCCCGACGCGCCGGCCACCGTCGACCTGCCCAATTCCGGCAACAAGGGGGTCACCTTCGCGGTCGGCGGCTCGGTGACCGTGAGCTCCTCGACCGCCGACGGCGTCTATAGCGGCACGTTCAGCGTCACCGTCGATTATCAATGACGCCCGCAGCACCGGCTGAATCGCCATGGTTGACCGAAAATAAACCATTCCGGACATAACACGAGGACGATCGCTCCGGACCGGAGCAAGTGGGGATCGTCGCCATGACTTTTTGGGCAAAATGGATTTGCGCCGCGGTGGTCGCGGGCGCGTGCGTCGCGAGCGAGGCTCAGGCCGGCGTCGGCGACCTTCTGGTCGCTCCGACGCGCATCGTGCTGGACGGCCGCCGCGGCACCGAGATCATCCTCAACAATATCGGCGAGCAGCCGGCCACCTACCGCATCTCGATTGAGTTCCGGCGGATGAAGCCGGACGGCATGCTGGCCGAGGTGACCGAGCCGAGCCCGCGGGAGAAGGCCGCCGCCGACATGGTGGTCTATGCGCCGCGCCGGGTCACGCTCCCGCCCAACCAGCCCCAGGCGATCCGCATCGCCGCGCGCGCGCCGCAAGGCCTGCCCGACGGCGAATATCGCATCCACATGCTGTTTCGCGCGGTGCCCCAGCCGACGCCGGTAGCGCCCGCCTCGGGCGAGAAGACCAAGGGCGTGCAGCTGCAGCTGATCCCGATCTACGGCGTGACCATCCCGGTGATCGTGCGCCTCGGCAATCTTCAGGCCAAGGCGGGCATCGCCAACGTCCAGCTCGAAACCAAGGACGGAGCGCCGGCGATCGGCCTCGACCTCAGCCGCAGCGGGACGCGCTCGACCTTCGGCGACGTCCGGGTGTTCAAGGCGGGCGTCAAGGATCCGATCGCGATCGCCAAGGGTGTTGCTGTCTACACCGACGTCGGCCAGCGCCACGTCACCATCCCGCTCGACGAGAAGTACGAGGGCGCCGCCGCCGGCCCAGTCACGGTGCAATATGTCGAGACCTACGACGACGGCAGCGACACGATCGCCGAAACCCGGGCGGTCCTGCGCTAGGGGAGGCCGGGAGCGGGGGAGCGACGACCATGCGCCGCGGCCGCAATTGGCTGCGTCTTGCAGCGCTCGCGCTGGCCGCCGCCGCTGGCGCCGGCCGGGCGTCGAGCAGCGCGGCTCCCGCCGCCGCGGCCGCCTGGGCCGCCGATCCCGAGGAACAATTCCTGCTTGACGTCAACATTCGCAAGCTGCGCCTCGGCGACGGCGTGCGCGCTTACAACACCCCCGAGGGAACCTGTGTCGTCTTAGGCGACTTTCTGACCACGCTCGACGTGCCGATGCACATCGACCTCGCGGCGAAGAAAGCGAGCGGCTGGGCGTTCAAGGAGAGCAACCGGATTACGATCGACTATGCGGGGATGACCGCGAGCTACGGCGACAAGAGCGAGCCGCTCGCGCCCGGCACCGTGCGAGAGACGCCCGAAGGCTGGTGCGTCCAGGCCTCTGCGCTCGCCCGCTGGTTCGGGATCGGGGTCAGGCCGATGACCGCGGGATCGGTGCTGCTGCTCCAGTCGCAGGCCAAGCTGCCGGTCGAGCTGGCGATGGAACGCCAGGCGCGTGCCCAGCGCATCCGCCCGGCCGCGTTCGACCTCTCGGCGCTACCGCATGTGCGCCTCCCTTACCGGATGTGGCGCACCCCGGCGCTCGACTTCGTGGTCAGCGCCGGCGTCACCTATCGCGCCAGCGACGGCGTCCGCGTCGACCGCCAGAGCTCGATCTATGCGGCCGGCGAGATCGCCCGTCTGTCCTACGACGCGCAGCTGACGACGACGCGGAAGGGCATGCCGGCGAATGTGCGGCTGCGCGCCTATCGGTCGGACCCGGATGGCGGCCTGCTCGGCCCGGCCAGGGCCACGCATTTCGGCTTCGGCGACGTCGAAGGGTTCGACAGCCGGCTCACCGGCTCGGCCTCGAGCGGCCGCGGCGCGGTGGTCACCAACCGGCCGCTGACCGCGCAATCGGCGTTCGACCGGACCCATTTCGAAGGCGACCTGCCGGCCGGGTGGGAGGCCGAAATCTATCGTAACGACGAACTGCTCGGCTTCGCCAAGAGCAGCCCGGACCAGCGCTATGTATTTGACGACGTTCAGCTTCTATATGGCGAGAACCGGATCCGCATCGTCCTTTACGGTCCCCAGGGCCAGGTCCGGACTCGCGAGGAGACGATCGACGTCGGCCAGGACAACGCGCCGCCCGGCAAGACCTGGTATTGGGCCGGGGTCAATCAGCCGGGGCGCGACATTTTCACGCTGCACAAGCCTCCGGACGGAACCGACGAGCCGCGCGCCCAGGCCACGATTTCCCTCGAGCACGGCATCGACACGCGAACGTCGGTCGCCGTGCTGGCGCGCGCCATGCTGATCGACGACAAGCGCCTGACCTTCGTCGAGGGGACCGTGCGCCGCTCGGTCGGGGCGGCGCTGCTCGAGGTCGGCGCCGCACGCGATTCGAGCGGCGGAATGGCGGCCCGCGCCCAGCTTCTGGGCAAGATCGGCAGCGTCAACGTCAATGCCGAGGCCATTGCTGCAAATGATTTTCATTTGCGCAGCGATGAAGCCAAGAGCCTGCGCGAATTTCGCCTGGCGGTCGACGCGCCGCTCAAGATCGGCCGCACCGCGCTGCCGACGCATGCCAGCGTGCACCTCACCGACCGGATGGACGGCTCCAAGCAGCTCGAGGCCGCGGCGCGCCTGTCAGCGACCTTCGATCGCTTCAACCTCGCCTCGACGCTGACCTATCGCAGGCAATATCTCGCCGCCGGCGGCTCCGTGCCGGGCGACTTCAACCTCGCGCTGATCGGCAGCGGACGGGTCGGCGGAGTCCGGCTGCGCGGCGGCGCCAGCTTCGACGTCGCGCCGGTGAGCCGCTTCCGCTCCGCCGAGCTATCGGCCTATTGGTCGGCGTCCGACAAGGTCGATTGGGAAGGCGAGCTCGCCTATGACTCGCCGGCGCATCGCGGACGCGCGCGCATCAGCCACATCCGCCGCCTCGATGGCATGGCGATCGCGCTCACCGGAGAAGCGGCGACCGACGGCTCGCTCGCGCTCGGCATCAACCTCAATTTCTCGCTCGACCCCGGTCACGGCCTGTCGCTGTCGCGGCGGCCGCTGGCCCAGGCGGGGAGCGTCCGCGCGACCGTCTATCGCGACCTCAACGACAATGGCGCGCGCGACCCCAGCGAGCCGGTTCAGAAGGGCGCTTTGATCACCACCGGCACCCGCCAGTCGGAGCGGTCGACCGATGCCGAGGGATCGGTCACCGTCGCCGGCCTTGCCGCTTATACCCCGATCACGGTCGGGATCGACGGCAGCAGCCTCGACGACCCGATGCTCGTCCCGAAGAAGGCGGTCCAAGTCGTGGTTCCGCGCCCCGGGGTCGCCGCCGAAGTCGAGATCGGGCTGGTCGGCGGCGGCGACATCGAGGGCGCGATCGTCAAGAGCGGCGGCCTCGGGTTCGAGGGGCTCGACCTCGAGCTGGTCGACGACACCGGCAAGGTGATTGCGACCACGCGCACCGACTTCGACGGCTTCTTCCTGTTCGAACGGGTCGCCTACGGCCGCTACACGGTTCGGGTCGCGCGCGAATCCGCGGTGGT
>DASTID010000215.1:0-2422 GCA_035717905.1 Sphingomicrobium sp.
AGGCGCCCGAGCTCGCCGAGGCCAATATCGCCGCGCTCAACGCCGGCCACGCTTACGGCGAGACGACCGAGATGGGCGCGCCGTTCAAGCAGCACCATATCGCGCCGGCCCCGGCCGAGCCGGGCCTCTACCGCACGGTTACCGGTGCCGAAGCGCTGGCTCTGGGATTGGTCGCCGGTTGTCAGCTCGCGGGTCTGAAGATGTTCTTCGGCTCCTACCCGATCACGCCCGCGAGCCCGCTGCTGCACCACCTCGCGCGGCTGAAGGAGTTCGGGATCACGACCTTCCAGGCGGAGGACGAGATCGCGGCCGTGTGCGCCGCGATCGGCGCGAGCTACGCCGGCCAGCTCGGCATCACCTCGTCGTCGGGCCCGGGCATCGCGCTCAAGACCGAGGGGATCGGATTGGCGGTGATGACCGAGCTTCCGCTGGTCGTGGTCAATTCGCAGCGCGGCGGCCCGTCGACCGGCCTGCCGACCAAGACCGAGCAGTCCGACCTGTACCAGGCGGTCTATGGCCGCAACGCGGATTCGCCGGTGCCGGTGCTCGCCGCGCGCTCGCCCGTCGATGCGTTCGATTGCGCGATCGAGGCGTGCCGCATCGCGACCCGCTACATGACGCCGGTGATGCTGCTGACCGACGGCTATATCGCCAACGCGGCCGAGCCGTGGCGCGTGCCGGACACGAGCACGTACGAATCGTTTCCCGTCAGCTTCTTCGACACGGCTCCTGACGAGGGCGAGCATATTTTGCCTTATGCGCGCAACGCCGACCTTGCGCGGCCGTGGATCAGGCCGGGAACGCCGGGCCTCGAGCATCGCATCGGCGGGATCGAGAAGCAGCCCGGCACCGGCAACATCGACTACCGGCCCGAGGTCCACCAGGAGATGAGCGACACCCGCGCCGCCAAGGTGCTCGGCGTCGCGGACTCGATCCCCGACCAGGAGATTTGCCTTGGCCACGAGGGCGCCGAGCTCGCCGTCGTCGGCTGGGGCTCGACCTTCGGCCCGATCCACCAGGCGGTGCGCCGCGCGCTGGCGAAGGGCCAGGATGTCGCCCACGTCCACGTCCGCCACATCTGGCCGATGCCCAAAAATATGTCTGTCCTACTCAAGGGCTTCCGGCATATCCTCGTGCCGGAGATGAACATGGGCCAGTTCAAGACCGTGCTCCGCGACCAGTATCTGGTCGATGCGAAGCCGCTGACAAAGGTTTCGGGGCATCCCTTCCGCATCGCCGAGATCGAGGCCGCGATCGATCAGAAGCTGAACGAGAAGGCCTGAAATGGCGCCCCATCGCGTGACTTTAGTGAACTTAAGACGCGCGGCGCCATGAAGCAGCTCAACGTTTTCCCGCTGCTGATCCTGCTGATCGTCGTCGTCGCGCTCGTAATTTGGTTGAAGCCATGAACGAAGTCTCTCCGATCCCGACCACCACCGCCAAGGACTGGGCGAGCGACCAGGAAGTGCGCTGGTGCCCCGGCTGCGGCGATTATGCGGTGCTGAAAGCCGTGCAGCGGACCATGCCCGACCTCGGCGTCGCGCGCGAGAAGACGGTGTTCATATCGGGGATCGGCTGCTCCAGCCGCTTCCCCTATTATATGGCGAGCTACGGCTTCCACACGATTCACGGCCGTGCCCCGGCGATCGCTACGGGCGCCAAGCTCGCCAACCCCGAGCTCGATGTTTGGATTATCACCGGCGACGGCGATGCCCTCTCGATCGGCGGCAACCACACGATGCACGTGCTGCGGCGCAACCTCGACTGCCAAATCCTGCTGTTCAACAACGAGATCTACGGGCTGACCAAGGGGCAATATTCGCCGACCAGCCGGGTCGGAACGCGCTCGCCGTCGACGCCATTCGGCTCGGTCGACCGGCCGGTGACGCCCTGCGCCTTCGCGCTCGGCTCGGGCGCGCGGTTCATCGCCCGCGCGATCGACGTCCACAAGAATTTGCCCGAGGTCCTCAAGGCGGCGCACGCCCACCGCGGCGCGAGCTTCGTCGAAATTTTCCAGAATTGCATCGTCTACAATGACGACGTGTTCGCCTCGTTCACCGAGAAAGGAGCCGCCGATCAGAAGCAGCTGTGGCTGAAGGCCGGCGAGAAGATGCTGTTCGCGGGCGGCACCAAGGGCATCGCGCTCGACCGCGAGCAACTCGCGCTCATGGTCGTCGACGCCGACGATCCCGGCGTGCTGAGCCACGATCCGACCAACCGCGGCGTCGCGGCGATGCTGATCCTGATGCCCGCGGAGGGCTTCCCGGTCGCGCTCGGAGTGATCTACGAGAACCCGGCGGCGACCTTCGAAAGCGCGGTCGTCGAGCAGAACACGGCCGCCGCATCGGGCAAGACGCCCGACCTCCAGGCGCTCGTGGCCAAGGGCCAGACCTGGCAGGTCGAAAAGGAGCCGCACCAGCTT
>DASTID010000216.1:0-5983 GCA_035717905.1 Sphingomicrobium sp.
CTCGGCGCTGTGATCGAGGCCTATCAGCTGCTCAGGAAATCGGCGGCTTTCGGCTGAATTTCCTCCCCGGTTTTCCGGGGGAGGGGACCGCGAAGCTGGTGGAGGGGTCTTTGCTTCGCGTCGACAAGACCCCACCACCGCCTTCGGCGGTCCCCCTCCTCTGCAAATGCAGGGGGAGGACAGGGCCTAGTCGCGGTCGGGCGCGCCGAGCGGGAACAACGGGCGATAGGGCCGCGCTTCGTCGACCACGCGCGCCACCGCCGGATGGGCGAGCAGCCGCGCGCGATAGTCGGCGAGCTGCGGGCGCGCGTCGCCGATCGGCTCGACCCAGTCGGCGTAGAACAATGACGGCGCGGCCGCGCAATCGGCAAGGGTGAACGCATCGCCGACCGCCCACGGCTCGCCGAGCTGGCCCTCGATCCAGTCGTAGGCGGTGTTGAGCTCCTTGCGCGCCGCTTCCGCCCCAAACGGGTCCTTGGCGTCGTCGGGGCGAAGCGCTTCGGCGACGATCCGCTGCATCGGGGTCATCACGTAGAGGTCGAAGAAGCGGTCGAGGAAGCGGACGCGCTGCTCCATCTCGCCGGCCGGGATCCAGTCGTTCTCGCCCCGGTAATGCGCGTAGAGATAATCGATGATCGGCGTCGTCTCGATCAGCGGCTCGCCGTCGTCGAGCAGCAGCGGGAACTTGCCGAACGGCCAGTGGCGCGTCAGCTCGGCGAAATTCTCGGGGTGATCGCCGTCGATCATCCGGTACTCGAACGGCGTGCCGTCGGCGTAGAGCGCGATCAGCACCTTCCAGCAGTAGGAGGAGAACGGATGGGCGAAGAGCTGGAGGCTCACCAGGTGCCCGCCTCGATCTTCTCGCGCCGCTCGATCTCCTGCTCGCTCGGCGGCTTGGTCTCGAACGTTCCCGTGGGCACGTCCCCGGCCGGCTCGTAGGTGGCGATCGTCACCCCCTTGGGCGACACAAAGTGGTCGGTCAGCTTGAGCGCGCCGGCCTGTTCCGACCCGTCGAACAGACGCTTGCCGTTCCCCAGCACGATCGGGAAGGTGGTCAGCATCAGCCGGTCGATCGATCGGGCGGAGAGCAGGGGCGGGTAGAGCGTGCTGCTGCCCTGGATGAGGAGGTCGCGGCCCTCGCTGCGCTTGAGCTCGGCGACCGCCTCGGCGGTGTCGCCCGAGAGTCTGTAGCTGTTTTCCCACTCCAGCGGCTCGTCCGAATGCGTCAGCACATATTTGTTTATGCGCTGGAATTTCTCCCCGATCGGATCGTCCTGGTTGTATGGCCAGTAAGCGGCGAAAATGTCGTAGGTTCGCTTGCCGAGCAGCAGGTCGTAGTCGCCCATGATGACGTCTTCGAACGGCCCCATGTCGGGATCCCAAAAGGGCTGCACCCAGCCACCGTAACGAAAATCGCTGGTCGGGTCCTCTTCCGGGCCGCCCGGCGCCTGCATCACGCCGTCGAGCGAGACAAAGACGGCGCCGGTCAGCCTACGCATCGGCCGTCTCGCCCCTGAAAGCGGCCTCGATCGTCGCCACGTCGATCTTCTGCATCGTCATCATCGCGTCCATCGCCCGCTTCGCCGCGGCGCGGTCGCTGCTCGCGATCGCCTCCATCAGCACGCGCGGGGTGATCTGCCACGAATAGCCCCATTTGTCCTTGCACCAGCCGCACTCGCTTTCCTTCCCGCCGCCATCGACGATGGCATTCCAATAGCGGTCGGTTTCTTCCTGGTCCTCGGTCAGAATCATGAAGCTCACGGCTTCGTTGGGCTTGAACGCAGGGCCGCCGTTGAGGCCGGCGAACGGCTGGCCGCAGACGGTGAAGTTGACGATGATTTCCTGTCCCGCGGGCCCCGACGGCGTGTCGCTCGGCGACTCGATCGGATCGCCGACATGGCTGTCGGGGAAGGTGCGCGCATAGAATTCGGCGGCCTCGCGCGCTTGGTTGTTATCGAACCACAGCACCGTGGTCATCTTGTCCGTCATGACAGTCTCCCTTGCGATTTCAGGTGGTGCGCCGGCCGATCACCAGCGCGCGGCCGGGGCCGTGCGCGGCGGCGAACAGCAGGCCGGCGATGAAGCTGAAGTGATCGACGAAGAAGCCGAACTCCATCGGGTTGGCGGCGAATCTCTCCGGGCCGTGGAAGCTGAACGCGAGGAACAGCACATACGCGGCCGCGACCACGGCGGCTTCGCGGAACCACAGCCCGGTCAGGAAGGCGATGGCGAGCGCGACCTCGAAGAAGGCGGCGACCCATGCCAGCACGAGCGGGATGGGGAAGCCGGCGCGCGCGATCTCGACCGCGGTCGCGTCCATGCCCACCAGCGCGAACTTGAACGCGGCGGCCATCGCGAACACGAAGCCGAAGATCAGCCGGGCGACGAGGACCGCCGCGGTGCGCAGCGCCGGCATCGCCTAGGCCTTGCCGACCAGCGCGAACTCCGCGCCCTGGGGGTCGATGCCGATGACGATATGGTCGCCGCCGGGCACTTCCATCGGCCCCATGGCGACCGTGCCACCTTTGGCTTCGATGGTCTCCTTCGCCCGTCCGACCGACGGCACCCGGAAATAGTATCGCCAGTGCGGCGGCTGGCCTCCCATCGCGGCGGCGATCGCGCCGAGGCGCAGGCCATCATTGTCGATGAAGCGGTATTCGCCGTGCTCGCCCATGTCCATGAAGTCGTCGGTCGTCCAGCCGAACTGGTCGGCGTAGAAACGCCGCGCGGCAACCGGGTCGCTGGTCGACAGCTCGTTCCACGCGCAGCGGCCCTGGTCGGTCGGCGAGAAGACCGTGCTCGGTTCATTCTCGCGGCCCTCGGGCGGGATCGGCTTCATCACGTAGAAGGGCGCGCCCTGCGGATCGGCGACCATCGCGATCCGCCCGACGTTCGGGATGTCCATCGGGCCCATCAGCGCCCTGCCGCCGGCGGCCTCTACCGATGCGACCTTTTCGTCGACATCGGTCACGTTGAGGTAGCCGAGCCAGGTCGGACGGGCGCCGTGCTGCCGCATCTCCGCCGTCAGCGGCATGACCCCGCCGGCGAAGCCGCCGTCGCCCGTGTTGATCATCCGATAGCCTTGATATTCCTCGGCGCCTTCGCCGAAGTTCCAGCCGACGACCGCGTCGTAGAAGGCCTTCGCGCCGTCGGCGTCGGTGGTCATCAGCTCGTACCAGATGAAGTCTCCCGGCGGGTTCGGTCCGCTGCGGTTCTGCTGGTTCATCGCGGGCGCAGAGGCCTCTCGAACGTCAGTCATGGTTCGATCTCCTTGGTCCAGAAATGACGAGCGCGGTCAGGCGGTGACCGGCGCCTGCGCCTGGGCGGGCTGCTGCTCGGCGGTGTCGACGACCTTGTCGAAGCCGCCCCAGAACATGCGCTGGCCGGCGAAGGGCATCTCGCCTTCGGGCTTGAGGCTCTCGTCCGACATGATCTTCTGCCAGGCCTCGTCGCGGGTCGCCTTGTCGGGCCATTCGATGAACGAGAAGACGACAGTCTCGCCGTCCTCGGCCTTTACCGCGCGATAGAAGTCGGTGACCTTGCCGTGACTCACGTCGTCGGCGATCGCTTCCACGACCCGCGCCGCGCCGTGCTGGCGGAACACCTTGGCCATCTTTGACGCGAGCGCGCGATAGGCGTCGCGCTTGCCCTCGGGCACCGGGACGACGAACCCGTCGATATAGCCGCCGCCACCCGAGCCCTCTTCGACGATCGCCTCGAAGCCGCCGAGGATCATGCGCTTGCCGTCGAACGGCGCTTCGCCCGGATCCTGCATTCGCGGATCGCTCATCATCTTCTCGTTGGTGGCGTCGCGCGCCTTCCGGTCCGGATATTCGAACCAGGCGAAGACGACCTTCTCTTGCGGTGTGGCGTCGACCGACTTGCGGAAGTCGGTGACCTTCCCTTCGGGAACGTCGCTGTCCCAGGCTTCGACCTGCCGCCGCACGCCGCACTCCTTGAGTAGCGGGGCGAGCCCGTTCGCATGGGTGCGAAAGGCGTCCTTGTTGGTCTCCGGCACGGGCACGATGAATCCTTCGAAATAGGTCATGCTGCTGCTCCTTCGGGTTGGGGTTGGTTGGCCGCGTAAACGGCGAGCTGGTCGGCGAGCGCGCGTTGGAACGCCGGGCGCGCTTCGCCGCGCTTCACGAACGCGTCGAGGTTGGGGAATTCGGCGACGAGATCGGTATGGCGGAGGAAGCGCAGCGTAGTGATCATGATCAGGTCGCCGATGGTGAAGCGATCGCCCTCGAGCCATGGCTTGTCGCCGAGCCATTCGGACAGGCGACGAAGCTTGAGCCGGGCAAAATCCGCGGCGCCCGGCCGCCGCAACTTCGCCCATTCCTCATTGGTGAAGAAGACGTCGATCAGGAGCAGGTTGATGAGCGCCGGCTCGACGCTGTTCAAGGCCGCACAGGTCCACTGGATCGCGCGGTACTTGCCCTGCGGATCGCGCGGCAGCAGCGCCTCGCTCCTCTCGCCGATATATTGGACGATCGCGCCGGTCTCGAAGATCCGGACTTGGCCGTCGCTGAAGCACGGCACCTGATCGAACGGCTGCTCCTTCAGATATTCGGGCGGGCGTTCCTGGCCGAGCAGGCGGACTCGATAGTCGAGCCCGGCTTCCTCGAGCGCCCAGCGGGCGCGCAGGTCGCGGACCACACCCTGGGCGAATTCGGGAACCCAGCGGAACGCGGTGATCTCGATCGACGCATTGGGGTTAAGCGGCATTGGATTTCCCTCCTCGCTGCCGGCCCATGGCGAAGCCACGCCATACGCCTGTTTGCGTGACAGTTCAGCAATCGGTGGCCGATACAGCCCGCTGAGCGGTCGCAATACCGTTTCGGCGGCTGTCCATTCCCTCGTTTCCGACTCGATTCGCTTGCTTTTTGCGCGTCGAAGTTATAAATTGCAACTGTGGAGTTAGAAAAAATAACTAAGTCGCGGCAAAGCGAGGAAAAAAGGCGCTACGAGGATGCGTGCGGCGTTGCCCACGCGCTCGAACTGATCGGCGAGCGCTGGGCGCCGCTGGTGCTTCGCGAGCTGATGTTCGGGCCGCGGCGCTTCTCGGAATTGCGTGCGGACCTGCCGGGAATCAGTGCCAACGTGCTGACGCAGCGGTTGTCGGAGCTCGAAGCACGCGGGCTGATTCGCAAGGTGCAGCTGCCGCCGCCCGCTTCGGTGCAGGTCTATGAAGCGACAGAATGGGGCCTTGAAGCGGCGCCGGTGATGCGCGCGCTCGGGCGCTGGGCGGTGCGCAGCCCGGCGCACGATCCCGGCCGGTTCGTCAGCGCGGTGTCGATCATGATGTCGATGCAGACCATGTTCGACGCGGCCCGCGCCGGCGACTTGAACGCGCGAATTGGCTTCCGCTTCGGCGAAACGCAATTCGTCGCTGACATTCGCGACGGGTCGATCGACGTACGGCGAGGGGAGGCCGACGGAGCCGACGTCGCGTTCGTCACAGAGCCGGGTCAGCTGGCCGGAGTCCTTTACGGCGGCGCGCCCCTTGAAACGGTCGACGTGAAGGGAGACATGGCTGTCGCGAAGCGTTTCGTAACGCTCTTCCCGCTGCCGCCAAAAATTGGCTGAACATTGAGGCGCGGGCGCCCTTCACCTAAGGCGATTCTCGTATGACCGATCTTTCCAACGTTGATCCCGAGAGCCGTGCGGAGACGCTGATGGCCGCCCCCGACAAGATCGCCAAGGTGCGCGAGTTGTTCGGAGTCGATACCGACATGGAGGTGCCGGCGTTCAGCGAGGCGGACGAGCGCGTGCCCGACCTGGACCCGACCTACGTGTTCGACCCCGACACGACGCTGGCCATCTGCGCCGGCTTCGCCAAGAACCGCAGGGTGATGGTCCAGGGCTATCACGGGACCGGCAAATCGACCCACATCGAGCAGGTCGCGGCGCGCCTCAACTGGCCGATGATCCGGATCAACCTCGACGCGCACATCAGCCGCATCGACCTCGTCGGCCGCGA
>DASTID010000217.1:0-2181 GCA_035717905.1 Sphingomicrobium sp.
GGCACTCTCGCGAGCGCTCCGCGGCGACTGCCCGCGTTGCGGTCGACACAGCCTGTTCGACGGCTGGGTGAAGTTCGCGCCGCGCTGCCGCCAATGCGGGCTCAATTATGATAGCTTCAACGTCGGCGACGGTCCCGCCGCCTTCCTGATCTTCATCGTCGGGGCGATCGTCGTCGTCGCCGCGCTGATGCTCGACGCCGCAGCGGAGCCGCCGTGGTGGGTCCACCTCGTCTGGATCCCGGTCACGGCGGCGCTGACGATCGGCGGGCTGAGGCTCGGCAAGGCCTGGCTGCTCGCGCAGGAATACAAGCATGCCGCGCGCGAGGGGCAGATCGCCGAATGACCCGCCGGCCGCCGATCGTCGCGAGTCTCATCGTCGCCGCCGCGGTCGCGGTGATGCTCAGCCTCGGTGTTTGGCAGCTGCAGCGCGCCGGGTGGAAGGAGCGGCTGCTCGCGCAATACCGGCACGCGGAAACGCTTCCGCCAATCATCTGGCCGACGACGCCGTTGAAGGACGATCAGCTGCCATTGTTCCGCCAGGCGACCGGCGTCTGTCTCCATCCGATCAGGGAGCGCGCCATCGCCGGCGAGAATCGCGCGGGCGAATCGGGCTATGCCCATATCGTCGAATGCCGGACGGCAGGCACGGGCCCCGCATTGAGCGTCGAGGTCGGCTGGTCGAAGGACCCGAGCGCCAAGGTGAACTGGGCGGGCGGTCCAGTCAGCGGAATCATCGTCAAGGATCGCGTGAGCCGGATGCGGCTGGTCGCCGCCACTGCGCCGCCCGGGCTTCAGGCGAGCGCCATTCCGAGCGTTGCGTCGGTCAGCCCGATCACGCCATTCGGGCATCGCATGTATGCCGTGACATGGTTCAGCCTGGCCCTGATCGCCCTCATTATCTATGCCGCACGGCTTCGCGCCTGGCTGAGGGAAGGGCGGCCGAAGGAATGACCGGCGAGCTTCATCGCCTGGCGAATGGATTGACGGTCGCCATCGACCCGCTGCCCGGCGCCCAGTCGGCCGCCATCGGGCTCTACGCCATGGTCGGATCGCGATCCGAGCCCGAGCATCTGAACGGACTCGCGCACGTGGTCGAGCATATGGTGTTCAAGGGCGCCGGCTCGCGCGATGCACGCCAGATCGCCGAAGCGATCGAGGATGTCGGCGGCGGGATCAACGCCTGGACCGCGCGCGACCAGACGGTATTTTACGGGCGCACGCTGGCCAAGGACGCGGTGCTGCTCACCGAGTTGATCGCCGACCTGATCCGCGCGCCTCACCTCGCGCAGGACCATCTCGAGCGCGAGAAGGACGTGATCCTCTCGGAGCTTGGCGAAGCGGTCGATTCGCCCGACGATCTCGTCCACGATCATCTGTACGAGGCCGCGTTCGACACTCAGCCGCTCGGCCGCCCGGTGCTCGGCAATCCGCAAACCGTGCGGGCGATCAGCCGCGACGATTGCTTGAACTGGATCCGCGACGAGCTGATCCCGCGGCGGCTGGTTCTATCGGCGAGCGGGAAAGTCGAGCCTGGCGAGATATTGAAGCTCGCCGAGCGGCTGTTCGGCGACATGGAGGATTGGCCCGGCGTGCCGATTGGACGCGCCGGGTTCACCGGCGGCGTGCGCAACGACCGGCGGGAGTTCGAGCAGGCGCACTGGTGCCTCGGGCTGCCCGGCCTCGCCGCCGCCGACCCGCGGCTCCCCGCTCTCTCGGTCTTCGTCCAGGCCTTGGGCGGCGGCATGTCGTCGCGCCTGTTCCAGGAGCTGCGCGAGGAGCGCGGGCTGGCTTATTCGGTCGGCGCCTGGGCCCAGGCTTATGCTGACACGGGGATAGTCGCGGTGAGCTGCGCCGCCGACCGTAACCGCGCGATCGAGTCGATGCGCGTGGCGCGTGAGGTGCTTGCCGCGTCAGTCGAAGAGCTGAGCGAAGCCGAAGTGCAAAGGGCGCGCGCGCAGATGGAGGCCGGGTTGCTGATGAGCCTCGAAACCGCGCATGGCCGCGCAGACCAGATGGCGCGTTCGATCGAGGTGTTCGGGCGCATTCTCGGTCTCGAAGAACTGCTCGAGCAGCTGCGCTCTGTCGATGCGGCGGCGGCAAAAGCGGCCGGCGCGGCACTGCTCGACGGGCGCGCGGCGGTCTCGTCAGTCGGGACTCAGCTCGCGCTGGCGGCGTGAGCGG
>DASTID010000218.1:0-21759 GCA_035717905.1 Sphingomicrobium sp.
AGCGCGGCGACGATCGCCTTTGAAATCTCGTCCTGGATCGCGAAAATATCGTCGAGGTCACGGTCGTAGCGATCCGCCCAGACATGATCGCCGGTCGCGCCGTCGATCAGCTGCGCGTTGATTCTCACGCGCCCGCCGGCCTTGCGCACGCTGCCCTCGAGGACATGGGTGACGCCGAGCTTGCGCGCCACCTCCGGCACGTCGACCGACTGGCCCTTGAAGGTGAAAGCGGTGTTGCGGGCAACCACGCCGAGCGCCGAGATTTTCGACAAATCGGTGGTGATGTCCTCGCTGATGCCATCGCTGAAATATTCCTGCTCGGTATCGCCGCTCATGTTGGCGAACGGCAACACGCAGACCGACAATTGCTGCTGCCGGCGCGAGCGGTTGGGTCCCGCGCTCTCCTTCACGGGCGCACCGGCAAGAGCCTTGACGCTTGCCTTGAGCTTGCAAAAGCCGGGCGCCTCGGCCTCGCCCTCCCAATCGATCAGGTCGGCGCATTGGATCTGGTTGAATGGCAGCGGCGGGATGGTCGCGTCGAGCCGCGCCTGGACCAAAGTCCCGGCCGCCCGCGCGGTGTCCGCCTCGGCGCGCACCCATTGCGACTTGGCGGACTCGCACGACCACAGGACGACCACGGCGCCCGCAGCGGCCAACCGCTCCTCGATGACCTCGGAATAGGCGCGATGGGCGGGCAGTTCGTCATCGCGCCACACGCGAAAGCCTTCGGCGCGCAGCGCGTCCGCGACGCGTTGCGCCTGCGGCTCGTCCGGCCGCGCATAGGAGACGAACACGTCCGTCATATGGCCCCGGTCGCGTTAAATATCAGGACTCTAGCCGCGAGTCTTGCGCCAAGCTAACGCGCCGACCGGCCGCTCATTCGGCCGTCGTCGGGTCGATCGTCGTGCGGACCTGCGAAATCTTGTTGGCCGGAAATCCGCCGCGCTGCGCGTGCTCGCGGATGACGTCCTCGTTGGGCGCGCGGTAGATGCAGTAAATCTTGTTGTCGGTGACGTAGCTGTGGACCCACTGGATCTGCGGCCCGAGGTCGCGCAGCACCGAGCAGGAAGTCTGCGACGCCATCTTGAGGTCGTCGTGGCCGAGCTTGCCCGCGCCGGGCATCTCTCGTTCGATCACATATTGAGGCATTGGATCACCTCCCCTGGAGCGGCGCGCCGGAGGCGCGCCAAGCGGCGGCTTGTGCGCTCGATCCTCACGCTCCGCAATGGGGAGACGGCTTCGCCACGCCCGCGGCGTGTCCCGCCTGATCGCCGGCTTCGGACATCCCCCGGATGTCCTCCAGGCGGCGATGGTGGGCGCGACAGGGATTGAACCTGTGACCCCACCCGTGTGAAGGGTGTGCTCTACCGCTGAGCTACGCGCCCGGGCCCCGGCCGGAGCGCCGCATATAAGCGCGCGCGGCGCGCTGTCCAGCTATTGAACCGCGTCCTTCAGCACCTTGCCGGGGCGGAACTTGGGCTGCGATGTCGCCTTGATCTGCATCGGCTCGCCGGTGCGCGGATTGCGCCCGGTCGACGCCTTGCGCCGGGTCACCGAGAAATTGCCGAATCCGACGAGCCGGACTTCGTCCCCGCGCTTCAGGGTCGAAGTGATGACCTCGAGCATTGTTTCGACCGCGCGCATCGCATCATTGCGGCTGAGGCCCGAGCGATCGGCGACGTGGCCAATAAGTTCCTGCTTGTTCATCGCCGAGCTCTCCCCTCACCGCGCGGCCAAGACTCACACGCGCGAAACATTGGGACTTTAAGGCAAGACTCGGCGCGCGAGTCAAAGCCTAGTGCGGCAGCGTCGCGCCCGATTCGGGACCAGCGGGATGAACCGGCGGCTCGGCCGCATGCTCATCGTCCTCGGTCCACTCGATGGCGTGCAGCGGCTCCGACAGCGCGCGGGCAAGCACTTCGTCGACGTGGCTGACGGGCACGATTTCGAGCGCTTCTTTGACGCTCGCCGGAATTTCCGCGAGGTCCTTTTCGTTCTCCTGCGGGATGAGAACGGTGCTGATCCCGCCGCGCAGCGCCGCCAGCAGCTTCTCCTTGAGGCCGCCGATCGGCAGCACCCGGCCGCGCAAAGTCACTTCGCCCGTCATCGCGACGTCGCGGCGCACGGCGGTCCCGCTGAGGGTCGAGATCATCGCCGTCACCATGCCAATTCCGGCCGACGGCCCGTCCTTGGGCACAGCCCCTTCGGGCAAATGGACGTGGATGTCCTTGCGCGCGAAGATCGACGGCTTGACGCCATAGGCCGGCGCCCTCGCCTTGACGAAGCTCATCGCCGCCTGGATCGATTCCTGCATCACTTCGCCGAGCTTGCCGGTGGTCTTGATCTGGCCCTTGCCGGGGACGGTGACCGCCTCGATGGTCAGCAGCTCGCCGCCGACTTCGGTCCAGGCAAGGCCGGTGACGGCGCCGATCTGGTCCTCTTCCTCGCCCATGCCGTAGCGGAATTTCCGCACGCCGAGGAAATCGCCGAGGTTTTCCGGCGTCAGCTCGACCGTCTCGGCCTTGCTTTCGAGGATCTGGCGCAGGGTCTTGCGCGCGACCTTGGCAAGTTCGCGCTCGAGCGTTCGGACGCCCGCTTCGCGCGTATAATGCTGGATCATCTTGCGCAGCGCATCGTCGGTGAACACGAGCTCCTCGGGCTTGAGGCCATGCGCCTCCATCTGCTTGGGGATCAGGTGGCGCTTGGCGATCTCCACCTTTTCGTCCTCGGTGTAGCCTTCGAGCCGGATGATCTCCATCCGGTCCATCAACGGCTGCGGCATGTCGAGCGAGTTCGCGGTGGTCACGAACATCACGTCCGACAGGTCGTAGTCGAGCTCGAGATAATGGTCCTGGAAGCGGTTGTTCTGCTCGGGGTCGAGAACTTCGAGCAGCGCCGAGCTCGGGTCGCCTCGGAAATCCTGGCCGAGCTTGTCGATCTCGTCGAGCAGGAACAACGGGTTCGACGTCCCCGCCTTCTTGATGTTGGCGATGATCTTGCCGGGAAGCGAGCCGATGTACGTGCGGCGGTGGCCGCGGATCTCGGCCTCGTCGCGCACTCCGCCCAGCGACTGGCGGACGAATTCGCGGCCCGTGGCGCGCGCGATCGAGCGGCCGAGCGAGGTCTTGCCCACGCCCGGCGGGCCGACCAGGCACAGGATCGGGCCCTTGAGCTTATTCGTGCGGGCCTGGACCGCGAGATATTCGACGATCCGCTCCTTGACCTTTTCGAGCCCGTAATGGTCCTCGTCGAGCACTCGCTGAGCCTCGGCGATGTCCTTTTTGAGCTTCGACTTCTTGCCCCACGGCAGGCCGAGCAGCACGTCGAGATAGTTGCGCGCGACCGTGGCCTCGGCCGACATCGGGGCCATCGCCTTGAGCTTCTTGAGTTCGGCGTTGGCGCGGGTGCGGGCTTCCTTGGACAGGCGCGTCTTGCGGATCTTTTCGGCCAGCTCCAGAAGTTCGTCGCCGCCTTCCTCGCCCTCATTGCCAAGCTCGCGCTGGATCGCCTTCAGCTGTTCGTTCAAATAATATTCGCGCTGCGTCTTCTCCATCTGGCGCTTGACGCGGCTGCGGATCTTCTTCTCGACCTGGAGTACGCCGAGTTCGCCCTCCATGAACGCGAACACCATCTCGAGCCGGCGCGCCGGGTTGAGCTCGCCGAGCAGCGCCTGCTTGTCGGCAACCTTGATCGACAGGTTGGACGCGACCGCGTCGGCCAGCGCCGACGCATCCTCAATCTCGCTCAGCTGGATGCCGGTCTCGGGGGGCAGGCGCTTGTTTAGCTTGGCGTAATTTTCGAACTGGTCGAGCACCGAGCGCATCAGCGCCTGCGCCTCCGGCGCCGCGGCGGCTTCCTCGTCGACCTCCTCGATCTCCGCCACCGTGTAGCCGTCATGCGGCTCGAGGTTGACGAGCCGGGCCCGCTTCACCCCTTCGACCAGCACGCGAACCGTCCCATCGGGCAGCTTCAGCAGCTGCATCGCGGTGGCGATCACCCCGAGATCGTAAAGCGCGTCGCGGTCGGGATCGTCCTCGCCCGGATCGAGCTGCGCGACCAGGAACAGCTCCTTGTCGGCGGCCATCGCCGCTTCGAGCGCGGCCACGGACTTCGCGCGTCCGACGAACAGCGGAACGATCCGGTGCGGGAAAACGACGATGTCGCGAAGCGGCAGGATCGGGAGAGAGCGAGTCATGAGCGGCTATATGGGCGGCGGCTCCCTGGCGCGCAACAAACCGGCGGAACAATCCCCAACAATCGCTCGCTGTTGGGCGGAGGAGGATCAGCGCTGATGGCCGACGATCACGATAAGATCAGCACGGGAGCGAACGCTCGCCCGCTCAACGACACGATTGCCGGGACCGGGCCGGGCATTGCCGACGATGCGCTGGCGCCGGGCGAGGAGTTGCCCGAAGCCCCGACCGACGAACAGGTCGAAAAAGCCGCCGAGGCGCTCGACGCGCCGCTCGAACGCGACACGCTGCCGCTGGAAGGTGAATGACTCACGCGGCGAATTGAACGGCTGATTCTGTAATCGTTCAGTTTCGACCGTTATTGAGGGGGCGTGACCCTGAAAAACGCCTTGCTAGCGCTCAGCGCGCTGTCGCTCCCCGCCGCGGCTTCGGCCCAATATGGCGTGGCCTGGCCGGCGCCCATGCCGCCCGCCCCGCCGATGCCGATGCCCCGCGCCCCCGTTCGCGCCGAGCCGTGGATGCCGCCCCCGCCGGGCGCGCAAGCGCCACAGCCCTGGGGCCAGGCGCACCCGACCTCGGCCAACAAGCGCGCGCCCGCGCTCGAGCCGATCGACCTGCCGCCGGCGATCGAGCAGGGGGTCGACATGATCTACATCGACGAGGAGCTGGTTCCTCGCGCGGTGAAGGACAACCAGCTGTTCCACGACATCGCGTTCGACGACTGGAGCGGCGCGCCGGTCGACCTGTTCGTGCCGGTCAACCCGATCTACACCGAGCTGAGGCGCGGCCTGGTCAAATACCGGCAGCGGTGGGGCGGCCTCCCGCAGATGCCGGTTCCCGACGGCCCGACGCTCAAGCCCGGGTCGAGCGGCGAGCGGGTCGCCTTGCTGCGCCAGCGGCTCGGGCTCGGCGGCGGCGATGACTACGACGCCGCGCTCGCGGACGTGGTGAAGGATTATCAAGGCGTCCACGGCCTCAAGGCCGACGGAATCGCCGGCGCCGGGACGCTCGGCAGCCTCAACCGCGGCGCGCATTATTACGAGCAGCTGATCATCATCAACATGGAGCGGGCCAAGCGCCTGCCCGCCCCCCAGGAACAGCGCAAATATGCGATCGTCGATGCCGGCGATGCGCGCCTGTCGATGTGGGAGAACGGCCGCAAGGTCGACGAGATGAAGATCGTCGTCGGCAAGGCCGAGACCGCGACGCCGATGATGGCGGCCTATATCCGCTACGCGAGCGTCAACCCTTACTGGAACGTGCCGCCCGAACTGGTGAAGAGCCTGATTGGCCCGCGTATCGTCAGCCAGGGAATCAGCTATCTCACCGACCGGGAATATCAGGTCCTCACCAGCTACGGCGACGACGCCAAGCTGATCGACCCGAACAGCGTCGACTGGCAGGCGGTGGTCGACGGCCGCAAGGAAGTGGGGCTGCGCCGCCTGCCCAGCCCGGCGAACTCGATGGGCATGATGAAATTCATGCTCCCCAATTATTTCGGCATCTATCTCCATGACTCCCCGGAGAAAGAGCATTTCACGAAGAACGAGCTGTGGATCAGCAACGGCTGCGTCCGCGTCGAGGATTACAAGCGCTTCGCGAGCTGGCTGTTCGGCGGCTACGTGCCCAAGGGCAAGAACCCCAAGATCGAGGAAGAGGTCGACCTGCCGCGGCCGATCCCGGTCTATATGACCTATCTGACGGTCCAGCCGACCGCCTCGGGCGTGCAGTTCCTCGAGGACCATTACGGCCGCGACGCGCATCTGATGGAACGGTTCGGCTCGCAGCTGATGGCCGCGGTCAGCGGCTAGGAGTCAGCCGGCCCCGGCGCGACTGCCGGCAAAGATCACCAGTGCCGGTATGAGATTGTGGAGGGTGTGCGCCGCCATCGGCATGGCGAGCGCCGCCGCCAGCGATCGTTGCCGCCAGGTCAGATAGAGCGTCGAGAAGATCAGGAACGGCCACCAGATCACCAGCCCCCACGCCGGCGCCGCGAGCGAGTGGGCGCCGCCCCAGGCGAGGGCGCTGACCACTACCGCCGCCGTCGGCGACAGGACCAGCCGCAACAGCGTGATCAGCCCGGCCATGATCAGCGTCTCCAGCACCGGAGAAATGATCACCGCGAGCACGAACGCGAATGGCGTTCCGACCGCCAGGTTCGGCTGGGGCAAATCCGGCAGCAAGTGCGCGATCGCGATGCCGATCAGCACGCTTGGAAGGAGGGTCGTCGGCAAGGCGACCAACAGCGCGCGGAGCGGGCTGCGGGCCTGCCTCAATGCCGCGGGGAGATAGCAAACGGGCGCCGACCACAGCGAATGATCGCGCATCGCTGGCGTCGGCTGCGCAGTTTCAGTCAAAGCGGCTCAGGAGCGGCCGGTGTCAGGCGGCGTCGCCGGTCTTGTCCTTGGCGGAATAGACCCGCACCGGCTCCTTCCGGCCTTCGACGACGTCGCCGTCGATATGGACCTCGTCGACCCCATCCATCGACGGCAGGTCGAACATCGTGTCGAGCAGGATGCTTTCGAGGATCGAGCGCAGCCCGCGCGCGCCGGTCTTGCGCTCGATCGCCTTCTTGGCGACCTGGTGAAGCGCGTCGTCGGTGAACTCGAGCTCGACATCTTCCATGTCGAACAGCTTGGCATATTGCTTGACCAGCGCATTCTTCGGCTCGACCAGGATCTTGACCAGCGCGACCTCGTCGAGGTCGAGTAGGGTCGCGATCACCGGCAGGCGGCCGACGAACTCGGGGATCAGGCCGAACTTCAGCAGGTCCTCGGGCTCGCAATGCTGGAGTATCTCGCCGGTCTTGCGCTCGTCAGGCGCGACGACATGGGCGCCGAAGCCCATCGACTTGCCCTGCATGCGGTCGGAGATGATCTTCTCGAGCCCGGCGAACGCGCCGCCGCAGATGAACAGGATGTTGGTCGTGTCGACTTGCAGGAATTCCTGCTGCGGATGCTTGCGGCCGCCCTGCGGCGGAACCGAAGCGGTGGTCCCTTCCATCAACTTGAGGAGCGCCTGCTGCACGCCTTCGCCCGAGACGTCGCGGGTGATCGACGGATTGTCCGACTTGCGGCTGATCTTGTCGATTTCGTCGATGTAGACGATGCCGCGCTGGGCCTTCTCGACATTATAGTCGGATGCCTGGAGCAGCTTGAGGATGATGTTCTCGACGTCCTCGCCGACGTAGCCGGCCTCGGTCAGGGTTGTCGCGTCGGCCATGGTGAACGGCACGTCGAGGATCCGCGCGAGAGTCTGCGCGAGCAGCGTCTTGCCGCAGCCGGTCGGCCCGATGAGCAGGATGTTGGACTTCGCGAGCTCGACCTCGTTGCCCGCTTTCGAGCCATGATTGAGCCGCTTGTAATGGTTGTGCACGGCGACCGAGAGCACGCGCTTGGCGCGGTCCTGGCCGATCACATAATCGTCGAGCACCTTGCAGATTTCGGCGGGCGTCGGGACGCCGTCGCGGGTCTTGACCAGCGCCGACTTCGATTCCTCGCGGATGATGTCGTTGCACAGCTCGACGCATTCATCGCAGATGAACACGGTTGGGCCGGCGATGAGCTTGCGCACCTCATGCTGCGACTTGCCGCAGAACGAGCAATAGAGGGTGCTCTTGCTGTCGCCGCCTGAAAGCTTGGTCATTCCCGTCCTTGCGTCCCGGCCGCGAACGACCGTCCTCTCATGGGCATGCTAGCCCGCTTTATCGCACAATCAACTCTGCCGGAGTCTTAACGACGCCTCGCCCGCGATTGCTCCTTTGTATTCAAGAATATGGATTAGGGGGTGCCGACTAGCAAGTGGCTCGAACCCTGCGCCGAGCGCCATTTGTCCCGCGATTGGTCGCGGAACGTCCCAATCCCGGTCACGTTGAAACCGCGGAAGCCCTTCTTCCCGGTTGCGTAGACAACAGGGGCATCAACGTGAGGAGCTTCACATGAGACGAATCACGACATTGCTGGGAGCCGGAGCGCTCGTTCTCGGCTCCGCGCTCGGCATTGCCACGCCAAGCCTCAGCCAGCCGGCATCCGGCAGCATTTCGCCCAACCATGATACTGGCCAGCAGGTCGGTGGCGAGGACGGCCTCGAATGCGAAGATGCCGGCGCGGCCGCGAGGCCGGGAACCATCTCGGGCCAGGAGCCGGGTCCGGGCAACCCGTTCCAGGAAGACAGCATCTCCGGCGCGCATTATGCGGGCGAGCAGGCCGGGATCAACGACAAGAATACCGCGGCGGTGTCGCAGTACGACCTCGCCTGTTTCACGCACAACACGCCCGAATAGGTTCTCACGGGCGCAATCGGTCAGGCGCTCGTCTGCCCCAGGACGGCGGCGAGCGCCTGACGCATGGCCGCATGAAAATCGGACCGCGCGTAAATGTCGTTGTGACCGGCGCGCGGGATGGTGACGTCGAGGACGAGCCTGGTGGCGCGGCTCCGCAGGGCATCGGTGCGGGCCCGGGGGACAATCTCGTCGCGCTCGGCAGCGATGATCGCCGCCGGCACGCCGGAGACTTCGATCGCGGTCGCGGCGTCGATCTCGTGCTGGAACAGCGGCCCGATCGGCAGCCAAGGGTACATCGCCTGCGCGAGCGCCTTCAGCGAATCGAAGGGGGTGACGAGGATCAGGCCGTCGAGCTTGCGGCGGGTCGCCAGCTGCGCGGCGACGCCGCTGCCGATGCTGAAGCCGACGGCGATCACCCGCTCGGGGCGTAGCGCCTCGACCGCAAGATCGTGGACGAGCGGCGCATCGGAGATCAGCGCCTCGGCCGACGGCGATCCGCCCGATGGCGCGTAACCGCGATAGTGGAAGGCGACCACGTCGGTGTCGGGATACAGCTCGTGGAGGTAGGAGCCGACGTCCTCGCCGTTCCAGGCATTGCCACCGAAGCCGAGGAGCAAGGTCCGGGGCTCGCGAGGGGATTCCTCGGGCGGAACATGGACGCCATGCAGCCCGGGTCCGTCGGGCACCTCCAGCTCGAGCCGCCGCGACCCGGGCGGAAGCGGCCCGGCCGGCGGCACCGCATGGGTCGGGAAAATCAGCTGGGACTGGAACTCGAACATTGCTCAGCGCCGCCGCGGCATGGACGACGCCGCGAAGACCGGCTCGGTCAGGCGGCGAAAGCCGCTTCGATCGCCGGCGTCACCCGGTCGACCGTGTACGGCTTCTCGATCACCGGGGCGTCCTTGAACTCGGGCGGCGGGGGGTCGACGTGCCCGCCGGTCGCGAGCACGAACGGCACCTTCTTCTCGCGCAGCCGCGTCGCCACCGGCCACACATTCTCGCCCTTCAGGTTGACGTCGAGGATGGCGAGGTCGAACCCGCCCTTCTCGACCTCGTCGAGCGCGCATTCGACGGTGTCGCAGGTCCCGCGGACTTCATGCCCGAGGGAGTCGAGGAAATCCTCGAGCATCATTGCAATCAACGGCTCGTCCTCGACGATGAGGATGGAACGCCCCTCGGTCATCACCAGGAAGGGATAATTGCGCCAAGGCCATGAGGGAAGCGATTATTTCGGGCCGAGCACCCGCTTGGTCGCCTCGGCGAGCTCCTGCACCGAGAACGGCTTGGGGAGAAAGCTCATCTGGTCGAGGTTGATCGACTTCCTCAGTTGCTCCTCGGCATAGCCCGACATGAACAGGATCTTGAGGTCGGGGCGGTCCTTGCGCGCTTCGGCGACCATCGTCGGGCCGTCCATGCCGGGCATCACCACGTCGCTGATCAGCAGGTCGATCTCTTCGCCGGCGGCGAGCACCTCGAGCGCGTCCTCGCCGTTGTCGGCGGTGATCACGCGATAGCCGTGGCGGGTGAGCGCGCGCTCGGCCACGCCGCGGACCATCGGCTCGTCCTCGACCAGAAGGATCGTGCCGGTGCCCCACAGTTCACTTTCCTTGGGCTTTGCCGCGCGCGCGGAGCGGCGCGCGCCCGCCTCCTCGCGATGGACCGGCAAATAGATCACGAACCGCGCGCCTTCACCGACCTTCGAATCGGCGAAAATGAATCCCCCGGATTGCTTGACGATGCCGTACACCGTGGAAAGCCCGAGGCCGGTGCCTTTGCCGACCTCCTTGGTGGTGAAGAAGGGCTCGAAGATCTTGCCGAGCACGCCGGCCGGTATGCCGCAGCCGGTGTCGGTGACCGACAGCGCGCTGTAATCGGCGATTGGCAGGATGTCCGAGCCGAGCTCGGCCACCTGGTCGGCCTTCACCAAATAGGTCTGGATGGTGAGCGCGCCGCCGCCGCCGGACGCCATCGCATCGCGCGCATTGACGGCGAGGTTGATGATCACCTGCTCGAGCTGGCCCGGATCGGCGCGCACGGGGCCGAGGTTGCGGCCGTGCTTGACCACCAGCTGGACGGTTTCGCCGAGCAGCCGCTTCAACAGATGCGAGACCTCCGAGACGACGTCGGGGAGCTGGAGCACCTGGGGACGAAGCGTCTGCTGGCGCGAGAAAGCGAGCAGCTGCCGGGTCAGGCCGGCGGCGCGGTTCGAGTTCGACTTGATCTGCTGGATATCGTCATAGTCGCTGTCGCCCGGCGTGTGCCGCATCAGCATTAGGTCGCAATGGCCGATGATCGCGGTCAGGATGTTGTTGAAATCGTGCGCGACGCCGCCGGCGAGCTGGCCGACCACCTGCATCTTGGTCGCCTGCGCGACCTGCCGCTTGAGCTTGGCTTCCTCGCTATTGTCCTTGAGCAGCAACAACACCGCGGCGTCGCCGAGACCGCGCAGCCCGGCGATGGTCAGCGCCACCGGCTCCGACGACTGCCGCGCCAGCCGCACGGCGAGGTCGCCGGACATGGCCGGGCCGCGCGCATTGCGGCGCACGGCGTCCGCGACCGCGGCCTTGTCTTCCTTGACCACCAGGTCGCCGGGATAGACCGGAAGCGCCGTCCCTTTCATTCCCGCCGCCTGGCGAAACGCCTGGTTCATGGTCAGGAAACGGCCGTCGCGGTCGACCAGCGCAAGGCCAACCGGAAGCACGTCGAGCAATGTCTGCAGCGTCGATGAGTTGACCAGCTCCGGATGCGCGCCCTCGAACAGCAGGAATATCCCGGCGCCGGTCTCGTCGGCCGGGTCCGCCGAGACGTGGACGGCGCGCAGCGGAAGCGACGCTTCGCCCTCGGCGGCGATGCGAAGCTGCTGATCCTCGCCAACCTGGACCAACTCGGAGAAGCTCATTGCGGGACCATCCCGCCTATCGACGAGCGCCCGCTCCTCGAACAGCCGGTTAGCGCCGATCACCATGCCTTTGTCGTCGACCGCCGCGGCCAGCACGCCGGCAGCCCCGAGCCGTTCGCCGGCGAGCCCGTTCAGCCTCCGCGCCGCCAGCGTCAGCGGATCGACTTGCGCCGGGTCGGGGAACGACCAGATCAGAAGCTCGCCCTGCAAGCCGGCCCGCTCGACCGATACCGGAAAGCTGCCAAACCGCGTTGCGACGCCGGTGACGCAGCCGGCACCGTCGCGCCATGCCATCGACTGGGCCATGTTCAGCGCTTCGCCGGCCTCGCCATCGGCCGCGAGCTCGAGCGGGCGAATGCTGCCGAAGCGATCTCGATAACTCTGGTTGGCGATCAGCAGCGATCCCTCGCCGGTCGTCAGCGCCGCCGGCTCCCTGACCAGCCCGAGCACCGATCCGACCACCGAATAATCGGGACCGGAGGCGAGCGCTTCGGGGACGGCGGACGGCCGTGGCAGCCGGCGCGCGCTCCATGCAGCCGCGATCGCACCGGCAACGACGATGACGATCGCGGCGATCGGCTGACCGGCCACGAGCAGCAGGACCGCGACCGACAGCGCCGCCCCGGCGACCAGCGCCGGCGCAAGCCAGCGCGTCCAGCCGCCGAACGGCGCCGGGTCGATCTGGGGCAGCTCCTGATGCAGCATGACGCCGCACAGCTTACATCAGGCTGCGCAGCTTACCAGATGCGCACGCGCTCGGCGGGCGGCAGGTACAGCTTCTGGCCGGGCTGCGCGCCGAACGCGCCGTACCACGGGTCCATGTTGCGGACGATGTTGGCGCGCTGCTCGGACGGCGAATGGGGGTCGGTGAGCAGCCGCTGCCGCAAGTTCGCCTCGCGGTAGTTGCGCCGCCATACCTGCGCCCAGCCGAGATAGAAGCGCTCGTCGCCGGTGGTGCCGTCGATCACCGGAGGCGCCTTGCCCCCGAGCGATGCGATATAGGCGTCGTGCGCGACCGTCAGGCCGGCGAGGTCGGCGACATTCTCGCCCATCGTCAGCTTGCCGTTGACGTGCATGCCGGGCAGCGGCTCGTAGGCATTGTACTGCTGCTCGAGCTTGTCGAGCCGCGCGGTGAACGCTTTGGTGTCGCCCGGAGTCCACCAGTCGATCAGCTGCCCCTTGCTGTCGTATTTCGCGCCCTGGTCGTCGAAATGGTGGCTGAGCTCGTGGCCGATGACCGCGCCGATGCCGCCGTAATTGACCGCCGGGTCGGCGTTCGGATCGAAGAACGGCGGCTGCAGGATCGCGGCCGGGAAGACGATCTCGACCATGCCGAAATTGGCGTAGGCGTTGATCGTCATGGGGGTCATGCCCCACTCCCACCGCCGGATTGGGCCGCCGAGCTTGCCGAGCTGATAATCGTGCTCGAAGCGCGCCGAGCGCATTGCATTGCCGAGCGCCTCGTTGCCGTCGATCTGGAGGCCGCTCATGTCGCGCCACTGCGACGGATAGCCGATCTTCGGGGTGAAGGCGGCGAGCTTGGCGTGCGCCTTGACCTTGGTGTCGGGGCTCATCCATTCGAGCTGGTCGATGCGCCGGTCCATCGCCCCGATGATGTTGCGGACGAGCTCGTCGGCCGCGGCCTTGGTCTCCGGCGGGAAATATTTGGCGACGTAAAGCTTGCTGACGTCATCGCCGAGCGTGTTGACGGTGAACGTCACGCCGCGCTTCCAGCGCTCTTCCTGCTGCGGAATTCCCGACAGAACGGTGCCGTTGAACGCGAAATTTTCCTTGTCGAAGGCCGACGGAAGGACCGGAGCATAGGCTTCGAGCGACCGGACCAGCAGCTGGTCCTTGAGCACCGACAAGGGAGTCTTCGCCAGGATGGCGGCGATTCCTTTGACCGCGCTCGGCTGGGTGACGATCACGTCGCTGACGTTCGCGCCCGAATCGGTCAGATAGCTGCGGAAGTCGAAGCCCGGCGCGCGCTTCGCAAGGTCGGCGACCGACATCTTGTTGTAGGTCTTGGTCGCGTCGCGGCTGTCGGTCTTCGTCCAGTGGACCCTGGCGATTGCGGTCTCGAGATCGAGCACCGCCTTGGCGCGCGCCGCCGCATTGGCCTCGCCGGCGAGATTGAGCGTGTTGGTCAGATGCTCGAGATATTTGGCCTTGGTTTCGGCGAGCTTGGCGTCCTTCGACAGATAATAGTCGCGGTCGGGCATGCCGATGCCGGCCTGATACAGGTTCAGGGCATATTGCTCGGGCGACTTGTCGTCCTGGCCGATGAACATGCCGAACGGACCGTTGATGCCGAGGATGTCCGCGTCGGCGTAGAGTTTCGCCAAGTCGCTCTTGGCGTCGGCGGCGCGGATCTCGCTCAGCCACGGCTCGAACGGGGTCAGGCCCTTCGCTTCGATCGCGGCCGTGTCCATGAAGCTCTGATAGGCACTGCCGATCCGGCTGTTCGGGTCCTTGGCCTGCGCCTCGATGATCTCGCGGGTGCGCTCGCGCGAAAGGTCGTCGAGGATGTTGAACGAGCCGTAGTTCGACTTGTCGGCCGGAATCGGCGTGTTCTTCGCCCAGGTGCCGTTGGCGAACTGATAGAAATTGTCGCCCGGCGCGACGCTGCGGTCCATGCCCGCCGCGTCGAACCCATAAGCACCATATTGCGGCTTCGGCGCCGGCGGCGGAGGGGGCGCGACCGGGACCGCTTCGGCCTGGACCGGCGGCGGCGGCGGAAGCTCGGCGGTCGAAGCCGCGCATCCGGCAAGCGCCGTGGTTGCACCAAGAAGAACAATCACTCGAACCATTTATCCCCTCCGCTTCACGATGATTTCCGAACGCCCATAGCCCAAATCCCGCCATTGGCCACGGCGCCAGTGCGAACCGACCACCGAACCTCTCCCGGCGACGAACGCCATGTCATTCGCCGCTCAGCCTTGCCCGGCGCCGCTCGCGCCACTTGCTGCCGACCCACCAGCGCCACAGCAAATCCGAGCCGAAATAGCCGAGCACCGCTGCCGCGACGGCAATCGTCAGGACCCCGAGCGCGATCGGCCCGGATGCCTGATGGACCCAGAACAGCAAACGGCTGAGCTCGCTTGAAAAGCGCTCGGCGGCGGCCGGGTTCAGCAATGTCGCGTCGTGGTGCAGCTCGAACGACCCGATCCGGTAGGCGGCATAGTAAAGCGGCGGGATCGTCAGTGGGTTGATGACCAGGGTAAGCGCTGCGGTCACCGCGACGTTGGCCCGCGTCGGGATCGCCAGCACGGCGGCGATGATCGTGTGCATGAAGGGGATGATGATCCCGACGAACAGGCCGAGCGCGACCGCGCGCGGAACCGAGCGGTGCGTGAGCCGCCACAGCGCCGGGTTGCTGAGCGGCGTGGCGAACGGGCGCAACAGCCGGTGCTCGTGGACCGTCTCGCGACGCGGGATATGGCGCGTCAGCCATTTCAAGCGCGCGGACGGCTCAGCCATTCTGCCTCAACAGGCGCTGCTGCTGCCGCTTCCAGTCGCGCTCCTTGATCGTGTCGCGCTTGTCGTGCACCTTCTTGCCCCGGGCCAGCGCCAGCTCGATCTTCGCTCGTCCGGAAGCGTTGAAATAGAGCGACAATGGGACCAGCGTGAGCCCCTCGCGGGTCACCGCGCCTTGCAGCTTGGCGATTTCGCGGCCCTTGAGCAACAATTTGCGCGGCCGCCGCGGCTGATGGTTGAGGCGGTTGCCGTGGCTGTACTCGGGAATGTGGCTGTTGATCAGCCACACTTCCTCGGCCTCGACGGTGGCGTAGCTTTCGGCGATCGAGCCTTCGCCCTGGCGCAGCGACTTGACCTCGGTCCCGGTCAGCTGGATGCCGGCTTCGACCCGCTCTTCGACGAAATAGTCGAAGCGAGCGCGGCGGTTCTCGGCCACGACCTTCTGCTTGTCGAACGGTGGCGGAAGCGGCCTGGCCATCGCCCGGTCAGATCAGGCCCGCGTGGTCGAGCGCGGCATCGACCGCGCGCTTCGCGGCGTCAGACGCCTCGGTCAGCGGCAGGCGGAGCTCGGGCGGGAAACCGCTGCGGACGCGGGTCAGCGCATATTTGGTCGGCCCGGGCGAGGCGTCCGAGAACAAAGCGGCGTGGAGCGGATAGAGCCTGTCCTGGAGCTTCAGCGCGTCGTCCCAGCGGCCCTCGCGCATCGCCGTCTGGAAGTCGGAGCAGAAGCGGGGTGCAACGTTCGCCGTGACGGAGATGCAGCCGACGCCGCCGATCGCGTTGAAGCCGAGCGCCATGTCGTCGTTGCCGCTCAGCTGACAAAAATTCTCGCCGCAGGCGAGGCGCTGGGCCGAGACACGCGCGAGATTGCCGGTGGCGTCCTTGATGCCGACGATCCTCGAGTGCCCGGCAATGCTCGCGAGAGTGTCGACCGAGATATCGGCCACCGTCCGAGACGGCACATTGTAGACGATGATCGGCAGCGGCGAATGCTCGGCCAGATAGAGGAAGTGCGCCGCGAGCCCCGCCTGGCTCGGCTTGTTGTAATAAGGCACGACGACCAGCGCGGCGTCGGCGCCGACGTCGGCGGCGGCCCGGATCATCTCGAGCGACGCCGCGGTCGAATAGCTGCCGCAGCCGGCGATCACCGGCACCCGGCCATTGGCGGTCTCGACGGCGGTCGCGACCACGTGCCGGTGGTCGTCATGCGACAAGGTCGCGACTTCCCCCGTCGTCCCGCACGGCACCAGCGCGTTGCTGCCTTCCGCGATTTGCCAGTCGACCAGCTCGCGGAATGTGTCCTCAGCGACACGCCCGCCGGAAAAGGGCGTCACCAACGCCGGGATCGAGCCGAAAAACATGAACTTAACTCCCGGATGCCGAGTTTTTCTGTGGACAAGTACGCGGCGTTCAGTGGCTGATAAGGAGCGGGACTGCAAAATGTCCAGCATGTGGCGTGCCGCGATATTCCTGCCGATCCTTCTTGCAATCTCCCCGTCGAGCTCGGCGCAATATGTCGCGCCCGCCGCCCCGCGGCCGCAGGCGCCCGCGCTGGTCGCCGCGCCGCCGGTCGCGACCTCGCTCAATGACTGGCGGAGGCTGAAGGAAAGCAGCGGCTACAGCTTCGCGGACTATGCGCGTTTCCTGATCGCGAATCCCGACTGGCCGGGCGAATCGACCATGCGCCGCTGGGCCGAGCGCGCGATGCAGCCGGGCGAGAACCCCGCGACGGTCATCGCCTTCTTCGCGCAGCACAAGCCGCGCGGCGGCACCGGCTATGCGCGGCTCGCCGATTCCTATGCGGCCTATGGCCGGACGGCTGAAGCGCTCGCCGCCGCGCGCGAAGCGTGGGCGTCGGACGACCTCGGCGCCAGCGACGAGCAGGCGATCTGGGCGCGATACGGCGCGAGCCTCACCCGTGCCGACCACGACCGCCGAGCCGACGCCTTGCTGTTCGCCAAGAAAGAGGACGACGCCGCGCGATTCGTGTCCCTGGCCAGCCCTGCCCGCCAGGCCGCGTTCGCCGCGCGCGTGGCGATGCAAAACGGCTCCGACGACGCCGACGCCCGCTATCGCGCGGTGATCGGCAGCGTCACCAGCGACGCCGGGTTGATGATGGACCGCGCGCGCTACCTTCGCGACAAGGGTTACGAGCGTGCCGCGCGCGACCTCGCCGCGCGCTCGCACCGGTTCGCCTACCGGCCGGCCGACGTCGAGCGATTCTACGACATGCTCCTGCTGCTCGCCGGCGGCGCGGCCGACGACCGCCAGTGGCGCACCGCCTACAACATCGCCCGGCAGCTCGACGATGCGCTGCCCGCCGGCACCGACGTCAGCGACCAGCCGCTCGGCGTCCGCGACAATTACACGAGCCTCGCCTGGCTGGCCGGAACCATCGCGCTCGACCGGCTGAAGCAGCCCAAAAGCGCGGTCGCGATGTTCGACCGCTACGCGCGCGGCGGCCGCTCGCTGCAGGTCGAGACCAAGGGATATTATTGGGCGGGCCGGGCCTCGCTTGCCGCCGGGCGCTTCCAGGAAGCGAATGGCTATTTCCAGCGCGCGGCCGCTTACCCCGAGCTGTTTTACGGCCAGCTCGCGCTCGAGCGACTCGGCCGCTCGGTGACCGCGCCGCTGTCGTCGGTCGCCTCTTATACCGCGACTCCGACCCAGCACGCGGCGTTCAACAGCTTGCGGCTGGTCCAGGCGCTGCGCATTCTCGGGCAGCAGGGCCGCTCGACCGAGCAGGCGCTGTTCGTCCACGCGCTCGCCGGCTCGCTCGACAACGACATGGACCGCTCGCTCGCGGTCCAGCTCGGCGAGCAGCTCGGCCGCCAGGACCTGCCCGTTTGGGTCGCGCGCATGGCACGGACCAAGGGCGCGATGTTCTACGTCCGCCAGGCCTATCCGATGCTGCGGTCGCAGGTTTCGCCGAGCATCTGGTCGCTGGCGCACGGCATCAGCCGCCAGGAAAGCTCGTTCGATCCTTATGCCGTGAGCCACGCAGGCGCGCGCGGGATGATGCAGCTGATGACCGGCACGGCGCGCGAGCAGGCGGGCAAGATGGGGGTTGGCTTCGACAGCTATCGGCTGATCAGCGACCCCAATTACAACGTGATGCTCGGCTCCGCTTATTTTCAGCGGATGCTCAACACCTGGGACGGCAGCGTTCCCCTGGCGGTCGCCAGCTACAACGCCGGCGCCGGCAACGTGCGCAAGTGGATCAGGAACCACGGCGACCCGCGTGGCGACGTGGACGTGCTCAAATGGATCGAGGCGATCCCCTACACCGAGACCAAGGCCTATGTGCAGCGGGTGATCGAGAACAGCGTGGTCTATGATTCGATGCGCGGCCCGCAACAGCAGCAGCGCTCCGCGATGCACGTCTCGCGCTATTTGGGAAAGAGCCGCCCCGGCTGATATCGTTCGCGCATGGCAGACCCAGCGCCGCGCTTCATCACGCCGGAAGGCTTCTCGCGCCTGCGCGCCGAATATGACGCGCTGTTCGGCATCGAGCGCCCGAAGCTGGTCGAAACGATCGCCTGGGCGGCTGCCAACGGCGACCGCTCCGAGAACGGCGATTATATTTACGGCCGCAAGCGGCTGCGTGAGCTCGATCGCCGGCTGTCGCATCTCGCGCGGGTGATGAAGGCCGCCAAGGTCGTCGATCCCGCCAGCCAGGCGACCGACCAGGTACGCTTCGGCGCGACCGTCGAGCTGGCGGACGAGGACGACAATCGCCGCACGATCATCATTGTCGGCGAGGACGAGGCGGACGCGGCGTCCGGGCGGATCGGCTGGAGCGCGCCGATGGTCCGCGCACTGGTCGGCGCACGCGTCGGCGACGAACGCATCGTCCGTCTGCCGACGGGCGAGAAAAGCTACGAGGTGATCGCGGTCAGTTATCCGAAGGCGGGCTAAGCCGCCTTGCCCGAGGCATCGACCAGGTGCGGCGGCTCGGCCGGCATCGCCTCGGCCCAGGCGTCGGCGATCGCGCTCAGCGCCGCGAGCGTCGCTTCGGCCTCGTCGTTGCCGTCGATGACCCGCCACGGCGACCAGCGCGTGTCCGAATGGCGCTTGAGGTCGCGCAGCGCTTCGTCATATCCCTCGTCCGCGACCCGCACCGGCTCGTCGCGGCGCATGACCTGGGCCCATTTGTCGGCCAGCCGTTCACTCAGCCGCTGCTCCTGAACCTTGGCGCTCACCTCGAAGAAGAGCTTGACGATCAGCGTCCCATAATCGCGCTGCTGCGCCTCGAATTCGTTGATTTCGTCGAACGCGCGGGCCAGCGCCTTGCCGTCGACCAGCCCGTGGAGCCGGTCGTCGAGCACTCTCCGATACCAGCTGCGAAAGAAGATCGACGTGTCGCCGGCTTGCGGAAGCTGGCGCCAGAAGCGCGCGAGCCAATGGCCTTCCGACGCTTCGCGCCGCTCGCGCCGCGTGCAGTGGACGGTGTAATGACAGGGGTCGAACGCCGCCGCGAGCTGTTTCAGCGCCGCTTTCTTGCCCGCGCCTTCGGGGCCTTCGAACAGGATGATCGCGCGCCGGCCGTGCGCGATCTGCGGCAGCTGGAGCTCGGCCAAATGCGCGCGCAGCGCCGCAAGCGCCGCGTCATGATCTGCGGAATGCGTGTGTTCCCGAGCCGCCACGGAGCCAACCTATCGGAGGCGATTCGCCGTCACAATCGCTGCCGGGCACTTTGTCCCGAAATGGATCGACCGTGCCTGATCGGCCACGCCGGTCAGCTGTCGGCGACGATTTTGATGCCGAGCTCCTTGAGCTGCTTGGGCATGACCGGCGCCGGAGCGTTCATCATCAGGTCTTCCGCTTTCTGGTTCATCGGGAAGAGGATGACCTCGCGGATATTGGGCTCGTCGGCAATCAGCATGACGATGCGGTCGATGCCCGGCGCCGAGCCGCCGTGCGGCGGGGCGCCGAACTTGAACGCATTGATCATGCCCGAGAAATTCTCGTCGACCTCCTGCCGAGTGTAGCCGGCAATCTCGAACGCCTTGTACATGATGTCGGGGCGGTGGTTGCGGATCGCGCCGCTGCTCAGCTCCACGCCGTTGCAGACGATGTCGTACTGCCAGGCGAGGATATCGAGCGGGTCCTTGCTCTCCAGCGCCTCCATCCCGCCCTGCGGCATCGAGAAGGGATTGTGGCTGAAGTCGATCTTCTTCTGGTCGTCGTTATACTCGAACATCGGGAAATCGACGATCCAGCAGAAGCGGAATGCGCCCTGCTCGATCAGGCCGAGTTGTTCGGCAACGCGCGTGCGAGCGAGTCCGGCGAGCTTCGCCGCTTCTTCTTCCTTGCCGGCGGCGAAGAAAATGCCGTCGTCCGAGCCGAGGCCCATCTCGTCGGCGAGACGGTTCATCCCCTCCTCGCCGTGGTTCTTGGCGATCGGTCCGCCCCACTCGCCGCCCTTGCGCGTTGCGTAGCCGAGGCCCGCGAAGCCCTCGCTTCGCGCCCACTCGTTCATCTCGTCGAAGAACTTGCGGCTCTTCTCGGCCGTGGCGGGCGCCGCGACCGCGCGCACCACCCCGCCCTTGTCGACGATCCCGGCGAACAGCCCGAAGCCCGATCCTTGAAAATGGCCGCCCACGTCGTGGATCAATAGCGGGTTGCGCAGATCCGGCTTGTCGGTCCCGTACTTCAGCAGCGCTTCCTTGTAGGGGATGCGCGGATATTCGCCCGCCGGCGTGACGGTGCGGCCCTTGGCGAATTCCTCGAACACGCCCGAGAGCACGGGCTCGATCGCCGCGAACACGTCGTCTTGCGTCACGAAGCTCATCTCGAAATCGAGCTGGTAGAACTCGCCCGGAGAGCGGTCCGCGCGCGCGTCCTCGTCGCGGAAGCAGGGCGCGATCTGGAAATAGCGGTCGAAGCCCGCGACCATGATCAACTGCTTGAACATCTGCGGCGCCTGCGGGAGCGCGTAGAATTTGCCCGGATGCACCCGGCTCGGAACGAGATAGTCGCGCGCGCCCTCGGGGCTGCTTGCGGTCAGGATCGGCGTCTGGAATTCGGTGAATCCCTGCTCGATCATTCGCCGCCGGATCGAGGCGATCACCGCCGAGCGCAGCATGATGTTCGCGTGCACCTGCTCACGCCGGAGGTCGAGGTAGCGATATTTCAGCCGGATTTCTTCCGGGTAATCCGCTTCGGTCGCAACCGGCATGGGCAGCTCGGCGGCCTCTGACTGCACCATCACCTCGCCCGCCCGGACTTCGATCTCGCCCGTCCCGAGATTCGGATTCACGGTCTCGGCGGACCGTGCGACGACCTGGCCCTCTACCGTGACCACCGATTCGACACGGAGGCGGTCGAGAGTCTTGAATGCGGGCGAGTCCGTATCCGTGACGATCTGCGTGATCCCATGATGATCCCGCAAATCGACGAACAGGAGGTGGCCGTGATCGCGTTTGCGATGAACCCAGCCAGACAGACGGACAGTATCGCCGACGTTGCCGAGGCGCAGCTCGGCGCAGCTGTGGGTACGGTAAGCGTGCATTATGCGTCTCTTCTTCTCGTCATTCCCGCGTAAGCGGGAATCCCGCTCTTCTTCCCAGCGGTCATCAGACAGCGGGACCCCCGCTTTCGCGGGGGCGACGAATGGAGGGATTTGACGCGCGCTTCCCTTCCCACTCTCCTTTTGTCAACCCGCGAGGTCCGGTCTATGGGCGCCTACAGACTCATGCGTATCCATCCGTTGATTACCAGCTCGGACGACCTCAAGGCTCTGGTCGACCGCCTCTCCAGCCAGCCGTTCGTCGCCGTGGACACCGAGTTCATGCGCGAGAACAGCTATTGGCCCGATCTGTGCCTGATCCAGGTCGCGAGCACCGAAGAAGCGGCGGCCATTGATCCCAAGGCGGACGGTCTCGACATGAAGCCGCTGCTCGAGC
>DASTID010000219.1:0-4229 GCA_035717905.1 Sphingomicrobium sp.
CACGCTGCGCGACCGCCGTACCGTCGTGTTCAGCCCCGTCTGCCTCGACGAACGTGCAATGAAAGACATCGAAGCGCTGGGAATGCCGACCTTCATGGTCGTCCCCAACGGCTTCCACCGGCTCGACGCCCGTCCGTGGAAGACGCGCTATCCCGACATCGCGGTGGTTTGCCCGCCGGGTGCGAGAAAGCGCGTCGAGGAGGCGGTCGCGGTCGACGCGACGACCGACGTCCTGCGCGATCAGGCCGCTGCCTTTGTCGTCGTCCCCGGAATGGGCGAAGCGGAAGCGGCACTGCTTGTCCGCCGTCGGACCGGGACCACGCTCATCCTGAACGACGTCATCTCGAACGTCCGCCACCCGAAGGGGCTCGGCGCGAATATCATGGCGCGGCTGTTCGGGCTCGGCGTCAAGCGCCCGCAGATGGCGCGCGAGGTGCGCTATCTGTTCGTCAAGGACAAGCCCGCGCTGGCCGCGCAATTACGCCGGTGGTCCGAAATGCCCGACCTCAAGCGCATCATTCCCTCGCACGGCGAGATCATCGGCGAGCCGCAATCGACGCTCGAAAGGATCGCGGAGAGCCTGATCTAGCGAGCATTTCACGGCGCGCTGGCGCAAGGTCGACGGCGGCTACGAAGTCACCGACGCGGGCCGCACCAAAAGCCCGTTCCGCCGCGCCGACTGACCGGTCAGGCCAGCCACGCCTTGACGAGCTCGAGCAGGCTGAGCGTCCTGGCCCTCGGCGCAATCGGGGCGACCGCCTGGCATTCTAGGCAGCGCGCCTGGATCGTCGGCCCCGACAGGATCGCGCGGACTTCGCCGAGCGCCGATGCGAGCTGCTCGGCCGGCCGGCCCGCCAGCGTCGCGAAGGCGTCGGTGGGCTGCACCGCCTCGTCCGAATTTTCGAGCGCCAGCGTTTCGAGCAGCTCGTCGCGGAAGCTCTTCCCCGGCTCGAGATAAGTGACTCCGCGCTCGTCGCCGAGGTTGGCCAGCGCGGCCGCCTTGGCGACCGCGTCGCTCATCCCGCCGAACCCGTCGACAAGGCCGAGCTGGTGCGCGGTGCCGCCGTCCCACACGCGGCCTTGCGCAATCTGGTCGACCTGCGCAGGCGTCTTGTGCCGCGCCGCGGCGACGATGGCGAGGAACCGCGCGTACATCGCCTCGACGCCGGACTGGATCAGCCGGTCGACCTCGGGCGATGGCCCCTTCAGCAAATCGGGCTCGCCCGACAGCGGCGTGGTCTTGACCCCGTCGGCGCCGATGCCGAGCTTCCGCAAGGTCCCCTCGAAGCTCGGCAGCACACCGAACACGCCGATCGAGCCGGTGATCGTCGACGGCTCGGCGTAGATGTAGTCGGCGGCGGTGGCGACCCAATAGCCGCCCGACGCCGCGACATTGCCCATCGACGCGACCACCGGGATTTTCTTCGCCTTGGCGTCGAGCAGCGCCTGGCGGATCTTCTCCGACGCCAGCACCGACCCGCCGGGGCTGTCGATGCGGACGACCAGCGCCTTGACGCCCTCGCGCCGGATGCCGCGCTCGATTTGCCGCGCGATCGTGTCGCCGCCGGCGGTGCCCGGCGAGGCCTTGCCGTCGACGATCATGCCCGCGACGGTGACCACGCCGATCGGCCCGGAGCCGTTCTGATCGACCGCGTCGCGGACGTAGGAGGCGAGCGGGATTCGCCGAAAGCCGCCTTCTTCCGACGCGTCGCGCCCGCCGAGCTCGCGCAGCCGTTGGTTGAACGCCGTCTCGTCGCCGATCTTGTCGACCAGCCGCGCGCGGAGCGCCGCTTGCGCCATGTCGCCGCCGGCCGCCTCGACCGCGCCAGGCATGTCCTTCAAAAAGCTGTCGACGTCGGCCTGGGGCCGCGCCTGGCGCACGCCTTGCCGCCACGTCTCCAGCACCGCCTGATCGAGCGCCAGGTAGTTCTGCCTGGCTTCGGGCGACATGTCGCTTCGGATGAACGGCTCGACCGCCGATTTGTAGGTGCCGACGCGATAGACGTTGGCGGTCACCCCGAGCTTGTCGAGCAGGCCCTTGTAATAGAGGTTCGAGCCGCCCGGACCGGCAATCACCACCGCGCCCAGCGGGTTGAGCCAGACCTCCGACGCCGCCGCGGCCAGCTGATAGGCATCGTCGGTGTAGCCGACCGCATAAGCGACCACCGGCTTGCCCGACGCGCGCACCCCTCGGATCGCGTCGCTGAGGTCGGCCATCGCGGTCCCGCCGCCGCCGATGAACCCGTCGAGGTCGAGCGCGACCGCCTTCACCCGGTCGTCGTCCTTCGCCGCGTCGAGCGCGGCGGTCAGGTCGCGCAGGCGGTATTGGTGGATGCGGGGACCGCCGGCGACGTCGGCCCAGTCGAGCTTGGCCGGCTGCTCGACCACGCTGCCGTTGAGGCTCATGTCGAGCACACCCGCGTGCACGGCTTCCGGCCGCGCCGACAGCGCGGTGTAGAGCGCGCCGAAGAACAGCAGCATGAACAGGAGGACGAGCGCATCCTTGATGCCGACCAGCAGGTGCCAGATTGCGCGGACGAATTTCATGGGAACTCCTTGGGCCGGCGCAGCTAGCCGATCAACTCTCGGACAGCCAAAGCTTTTCGACGACTGAAGGAGATTAGGCGGCGCGACGGTAATCGGGCACGGTGCCGGTGTTCCGCCAATAGTCCTTGAGGCCGATGCGTCCGACTAGCCGGTCGAAATCGCCCGTCTGCCACATGGGGCGCATCACTGGTTGGAAGAGAGGGCTCGTGAGCCTGTCCTGGTCGCCGCCAATCGGAGCGATGTCCGCCCAAGTTCCTTCGCCGAAATAATACCCGTTTAGCAATCCGAAGGCAGTTCGCGTTGCTCCGAGCGCCACGCAGGCCTGCGCCACGTGGAGCGCCGCGGCCGGTCGGACCTTCAGATAGGCGAGATTGTGCCTGACAGCCTCGTCCGCTGCACGACGCCCGGTCAGCGCTTCGGCGGTGATCCGGACCGTCTCGAAATATTCGGGCTTGAGCTCGAGGGGACGATCGCCTCCCTCGTCCAGAATCGCCAGCACCTCCCGCGCCCGCCCGCTGTACATCAGATATTGAAAGCGGGTGCTCCAGATCTGCGCGTGTTGGGGCCAGGTCCGAACGGCTGCTTCGAGCATCGCGTCGGCCGCCTGCAGTTCTCCCGACGCCCAGAGGTCGATGAGCAGCTTGCGATCGGCGCCGGGAATGATGAATTTGGTTCGATCATATTGCTTGGAAAAGCGGGCCGCGTCCTTCCATCGCCCTACGCTCCCAAGCAAGTCCGACATCACGAACAGCAGGATGGGCAGCTTGGGGTTTTTCGTGACCGCGCTTCGATCCAAGCGTTCGACCGCCGCCCAGTTCCGGTAAATCGGCTCGAACAGCCGCAATGCCCCGAGCGCGCGTCCTTCGGCGGGGTCGAGCTCGAGTGCCCGCTTCGCAGCGGCCCGCCCACGCGAAATTAGTCCGGGGCGCTCGGTGACGGGCGCCGCGCGTTTGCGCGACGCATAGGCGAGAGCGAGAGCGCCCCACGCTGGCGCGGAATCGGGTGCGGCTCGCGTTGCTTCCGTCAGGAGCGCAATGGCTTCGAGCGCCGAGCCCGCATCCTGGCTGTCCAGCACGTCGTTGGCCTGAAGCGAGGTCATGCCTTTCTGAATGAGCACGTCGGCTTGATCTGACCGCGACGGACGTCTGAGATATCGCCAGCCGACGAAACCGGCGACGCCGACGCATGCGATCGCGCTTCCGGCCCCCAGCAACTGCCGCCGGTTCATGAAGTCGTCCGACGGCGTCGGCGCAGTCTCGCCGCCGACCAGGCGGTAGCCGACCTTCGTTACAGTCTCGACCTTGAACCCGCCCAAATCGCGCCCCAGTGCGCGCAGCCTTGAGATCACGCGGTTGATCGCATCGTCGGTGACCGCCCGGCCGCCCCAGCAAGCATCGATCAGATCGTCCCGGCTGAGGATTTCGCCCCGTGCCGAGGCCAGCGCGACCAGCACCTGCATGACCAATGGCTCAAGCATTTCGCGCTGATCGCCGCCGATGACTTCGCGAGTCGCCGGGCGGATTTGCGCGTTGCCGAGTTGGAACGCGGGAGTATGCGCGAGGTCGATCGGCCGCGGAATCCGGGCCGTCGCATCCATCCTCAGCAAATCATCCGCTGAAAATCGGTCGTTCATCAGGCCAGCCGGAGCCCCCCGCGCCATTCTCCCCGCAAGGAGCAGCCAA
>DASTID010000220.1:0-3633 GCA_035717905.1 Sphingomicrobium sp.
GGGCGCAAGCGGTCGGCGAGCGGCGCCGAAGCCGCGGGCGCTTCGGGCGTGCGGGTCGGAACAGCCTGATCGCCGAACAGGTCAGCCATCGCGCCGCTTCATAGGCGGATGCGGCGAAATTGCATCAATGCTCTTGCTGTCGATGCATCTAAGATATATCTTAGACATACCAAGCAGGAGGAAAGACATGCCTCATAACCACCGGCACGGCTGCGGCCCGCGCGGCCATATCGAAGTCAGCCTTCCCGACGCCTTGCTGGCGATGCGCGGCGGGCGCGGCTGGCAGGGCAATTGGGGACCATTCCATTTCGACTTCGGCGACGAAGGTTGGGGCGGCGGCCGGCGCGGCCGGCGAACGCGGCGGATGTTCGAATCGGGCGAGCTTCGCTTGGTGCTGCTGAAGCTCGTCGCCGACGAACCGCGCCACGGCTACGATCTCATTCGCGCGATCGAGGAACTGACCGGCGGCGAATATGCGCCGAGCCCCGGTGTGGTCTACCCGACGCTGACCCTGCTCCAGGACATGGGCTTCATCGAGGAAGCGGCGGGCGAGGGCGCGCGCAAGCCATTCCAGATCACCGAGGAGGGCCGCAAGCATCTCGACGAGCGCGAGGACGAGGTCGAGGCTTTGTTCGATCGGCTGCGCGACCTCGCGCCGAGCGAGCGCCAGAATGCCGGCCCGGCGATCGGCCGCGCGATCAAGAATCTGATGACCGCGCTCAGCCACCGCATCGGCCGCGACGGGCTCGACGAGGAGCTGCTGCACGAGATCGCGGCGATCCTCGACGAGGCGGCGCAGCGGATCGAACGGGTGAAATGACAAAATATCCTCCCCTGCATTTGCAAGGGAGGGGGACCGCAGAAGGCGGTGGAGGGGCCTGGCCTTCAAGACCCTCCGTCAGCTTCGCTGACACCTCCCCCGGAAATCCGGGGGAGGATGATGGCTTACCGCCCCGTGATCCGGTCCAGCCGTTTGCGCTTTTCGATCGCGTGGACATAGGTGCGGATCACCGCCGAGTTGATCCGGTCCCAGTCCATCGTCTCGGCGACGGCGAGCCCGGCTTCGCCGTGGCGGCGGCGCAGCTCCGGGTCGCGCGCGTAAGCCTCGAGCGCATCGGCGAACCCGTCGATGTCGACGGCGTCGACCAGCACGCCGGTCTCCCCGTCGCGGATGAGGTTGGTGGTCCCGCTGGCGATCGCCGCGACCACCGGCAGCGCGCAGGCCATGGCCTCCAGCGTGACGTTGCCGAAAGTCTCGGTGATCGACGGGTTGAGCAGGACATCGGCGCTGGCGACGGCGCGGGCCAGATCATCGCCCGTCAGCTCGCCGGTGAAGACGGCATCGGGGAGCTGCTCCTCGAACCAGCTGCGCGCCGGCCCTTCACCGATCACCAGAACCCGATGCTTGACCCCGCGTTCGCGCAGCGCGCCGATGGCCTCGGCGAACAGGTCGAGTCCCTTCTCCATGACCACCCGGCCGAGGAACGCGATCACCAGCTCGTCGTCGGCGATGCCGAGCGAACGGCGCCATTCCATGTCGCGCCGCTCGGCGTTGAACTGCTCGCGGTCGATCCCCCGGGCCCAGATCGCGATGTCGCGGTTCATCCGCTGCGCGCGCAGGATCGCCGCGGTGGATTCGGCCGGCGCCATCACCACCTCGCAGCGGCGGTAAAGTCGGCGCATGATCGCGCGCGCCGCCGGCTCGAGGAATTCGAGCCCGTAATAAGCGCAATAGGTATCGAACCGCGTATGGACCGAGGCCACGGCCGCCACGCGGTTGCGGCGCGCCCAGCTGATCGCGCGGTGGCCGACGATGTCGGGGCTGGCGATATGGACGACGTTCGGCGCGAACTCGGCGAGGTCGCGGCGCACGCGCGCGGTCAGGGCCAGCGGGAAGCGATACTCGCCGCGGCCGGGGATCGGGACGGCGGGGACGCTGACGAGGTCGCCGGTCGCCGGGAAAGCGGGCTCGGCGACCGTCGGCGCATAGACTCGCACCTTCACGCCCTGCCGGAGCAGGTAGTCGACCAGCCGGTTGAGCGCCTGGTTCGCTCCGTCGCGGACATAATTGTAATTGCCCGAGAAGAGGGCAATGCGGAGGTCGCTGGGGTTCACGGTGTGCGGGCTGTAGGGGCTATTTCGTGAGCGTCAAAGTCGGATTGCCGCCGATGGCCCCCGCGGACGCGCGCCTGTTCATCCTTGGCAGCCTGCCGGGCGACGCGTCGCTGTCCGCCGCGCAATATTACGCGCATCGCGCCAACCAGTTCTGGCGGCTGCTCGGCCAGGCGATCGGCGAGGAGCTGCAGGCGCTCGACTACGGATCGCGGGTCGCGCTGCTTGCCAGGCGCCGGATCGGCCTGTGGGACGTGATCGCCTCCGCGTCGCGGCGCGGCAGCCTCGACCAGGCGATCCGGAAAGCCGAGCACAACCGCATCGAGCGCCTGCTCCACGACTTTCCCGACTTGAAGGCCATCGCGTTCAATGGCGCGACCGCGGCGAACATCGGCCGCCGGATGATCGGCGCGCCGCCCGCGGGGGTCGCGCTGATCGATTTGCCGTCTTCGAGTCCGGCGAACACCGCCCGCTTCGCCGAAAAGGCCGGGGCCTGGGCAAGGCTTGCCCAATTCTGCGCGCCCGACCAGACTGACCCGCGATGATTCCCGAAAGTGATGAAGTCGAAGACAAGCAGCTGTCGATGGTCGACGAGGCGTTGGTCGCCGGCACGATCGCCAATACCAACGGCTTGCTGGTGATCCTCGCCAAGCTCGTTGCAAAGGGCGTGTTCGACCGCGCCGATCTCCAGGCCTTCTCCGACAGCTATTCGAAGCCGCTCGACCATGTCGGGATGCGCGAGAACGAGCTGGTCACGCAGATGCAGGACCAGATGGAGAGCACGTTGGCCGAGCTGATGCGTTACCTGAGCGAGCGCGACAACGACGAGTGAGCCGGCGCTCTTGACTCCGTACCATGGTACGGACCCCATATGCCTGCCGACCAAAATGCGAGGAATCATCCAGTGTCGGACATGTCGAGCCACCCCGCGACCGCCAAAAAGGCCGTTCTGTATCGAATGGTCATGCCCAAGCATGTGTGCCCCTGGGGATTGAAGGCGAAGGATCTGCTCGAGCGCAGCGGCTATGCGGTCGAAGATCATCACCTGAAGACACATGCGGAGACCGAGGCGTTCAAGGCGAAGCACGACGTCCCGACCACGCCGCAAATTTTCATCGGCGGCCGGCGCGTTGGCGGGTACGAGGACTTGAGGCGGTTCCTCGGCAAGCGCGTCGTCGATCCGAAGGCGACCAGCTACCGGCCGGTCGTCGTGCTGTTCACGCTGACGGCGCTGACCGCGCTTGGCCTGAGCTACGCTTTCTCGGGCGAGTTGCTGACGATCCGGGCGGGCGAATGGTTCATTTCGCTATCGATGGTCGTCCTCGCGCTGTTGAAGCTCCAGAATGTCGAGACCTTCTCGGCCATGTTCCTCAATTACGACCTGCTCGCCCGCCGCTGGGTGCCGTACGGCTACGTTTACCCCTATGCGGAGGGGCTCGCCGGCGTGCTGATGACTGCCGGAGCCTTGACCTGGCTGTCGGTGCCCGTCGCTCTGTTCATCGGAACGGTCGGGGCGGTCTC
>DASTID010000221.1:0-2706 GCA_035717905.1 Sphingomicrobium sp.
TGCGTGGCCGGCCGTGACCCACATCCGGCACTTCGGTTATTACGCCACGGCGATAATCGCTCTGTGCATCGGGGTCGCCGCGACGGAGCAGCGCCGGCGCGCGCTCGCCTTGTTGTTGGTCTTCAGCACCGGCGGCTTCGCCTTCGCGCTGTGGACCGGGTCGCGCGGAACGATCGTGGGAGTCGCGGGCGCGCTGTTGGCCGGGCTGATCTTCATACCCGCCGTCCGGCGGACGGTCGTCTGGGCGGGGACGGCGCTCAGCCTGGCGCTCGGCGCCCTGATCGCCAGCCTGCTCCCGGCCCACGGACCGTTGATGGGCTTCGGCCGGACCATCGCCCAGACCGTCGACAGCGGCGACGTCTCGACCGGCCGGACGCAGATCTGGCTCAATGCTCTGGGCGCGATCGAGAAGCGGCCGGTGTTCGGATATGGCGAGGCGCAGATGGCGACCGTGGCGCCGTTCGGAACGCTCGGCCAGACGCATGACGTGATCCTTCAGATCCTGCTCGCATGGGGCGTCGTCGGCCTGGCATGCGTGGCCGTACTCGCCCTTTGGTACCTCGCCCGGTCGCTGCCGGTCGTGCGCGGCGGCGGCCCCGACACGATCGCGCCGCTGATGGCCATGCTCGCGCTTGCCAGCCTGTCAGTTATCGACGGGTCCTTGTATCACGTGCTTCCGGTCAGCATCTTCGCGGCCTGCGCGGGGATGGTCGCGTCGCGCTGGCTGCCGCGGCCGGATGCCGTTAGGCGGGGCGAACCGCGCCAAACCACGCGTTCGTGATCGACCGCAGCCGTTCGATCAGCGCCGAATGGTCGTTGCGCGCCCTGGCCGCCGGCTTGGCGAGCGCTCGCTGGAGCGCCTGCGGCAGGTCGTCCGCATCCTCGGCGACCTCAATCACGCCGCGCGCGGCGAATGCGCGCAGGATTTCCTGCTGGTGGTCGTCCCAATGCTCGCCGAGGTCGGCGCGGCGTGGCATGGCGACGATCCTGCACCCCGCCTGGAGCGCGGTCATCAGCGAGCCGTTGCCGGCGTGACAAAAGACCACGGTCGCGCGCTGCAGCAACGCGGTCATTTCCTCGAACTCGATATTCTCCCTCGCGTCCATCCCGGCGGGGCGCACGCCGCCCGCTCCGACCTGGGCGACGATTCGGGCGGGGCGGCCGTCGTCCGGGCTGAGCGCGGCAACGGCGTTCACCAGGCGGTCGAAGGGCAAGACCGTGCCGACCGTGACGATGCCGAGGTCTTCCCTGGCGCTCGTCGACGGCGGCAGGCGCACGAACGGATCGAACACTTCGACATCGGGCCAGACGTTCGCCAGCCGCTCCGACTGGACGAACTTTGCATCGGCGAACCGGTGGATCAGGCGACCAAAGATGGTCGGCGATTCGAACCGGCAGAAGGCTTCGAGATGGATGTATTTCGCGCCCAGCATCTTGGCGAACAGAACGACGAAGAACACCGACCCGGCTCCGGTCGATATGACCACGTCGGGGCGCTCTGTCCGGACGGCGCGCCAGGCGGCGCCGATGTTCCGGAACGCCGTGCGCACGACCGAAACGAAAGGCCGGGCCCGAAAGTGACCGAAGGCGATTGCGGGCACCAGATGCACGCGCTCGGACGCCGCAAGGCTGTCCGCGATCGGCGTCGGCTCCGTCACGAAGTGCCGGTCGTGCGCTTCCCAGAACGCGCGAAGATCGAGCATCTCGTGGAGATGCCCCCCGCCCGACGCTGCGAGGCAGACGCGGAGCTTGCGCGGCGCATCGCGGCTTGCTGCTCCGGATTGGAGGTCGCGTGCCGGGCGGTTCATGGGCGCAGCCTAGTCAAGCGCAAGGCGCGATCAAGCTGGTCCCGGCGGACACGCGAAAGCGCCTTTTCCTAAAAAGCGCGGGGGTGGATCAGCACGCCGAGCGTGCGGGCGGCGATCGCGACGTCGCGGCCGATGTGCCAGCCGTCGAGATATTCGAGATCGGCGCGCAGGCGGTCGGTGAGGTCGGTCTTCTTCTCGGTCGCGCCGCGGAAGCCGCGGACCTGGGCCAGGCCGGTGATCCCGGGCTTGATCGAGTGGCGGTCGAAATAGCGCTCGTCGATGTCCCAGAACAACGCGTCGTCGGCGCGGCAGCCGAGCGGATGCGGGCGCGGCCCGACGATGCTCATCTCGCCCGACAGCACGTTGAGCAGCTGCGGCAGCTCGTCGAGGCTGGTCCGGCGAAGCAGGCGGCCGACGCGGGTCACGCGGTCGTCGTCGCGGCTCGCCGAGCGGCTTCCCGCCTGATCGGCAAGCTCGACCTTCATGCTGCGGAACTTGAGGATGCTGAACAGCCGGTTGCCGCGCCCCAGCCGCTGCTGGCGGAACAGGACGGGACCGGGCGACTCGATGCGGATCGCGAGCGCGATCGCCGCCAGCAGCGGGGACAGCGCGACGAGCAGGCCGGCCGAGAACAATATGTCGAACAGACGCTTCGTGACCCGGTCGCGCAGCCGCAGCGGGCCGCAGCCGACGAGCAGGGTGCTGTGCGCGCCGTTGCGGCGCAGGCCAAGCGCGCCGACCGCGTCGAGCTCGGGGACCAGCATCTCGACATCGACGTTCGCCCCGGCGAGCATCCGCGCCCAGGCGGCGCGCAGCTCGGGCGGGCAGGCGACGACCACGCGCTCGCACGCGTCGAGCACCCGCGCCAGCCGATCGAGCATCAGCGGGTCGTCGATCG
>DASTID010000222.1:0-4155 GCA_035717905.1 Sphingomicrobium sp.
GCCTCGGTCAGCTCGCCCTTGTCGTCGCGAGCGACGCAGACCACGGGATGAAGCAGCCGGTGGATCGTCAGCTGCCGCGCGGCGATCGCATTGGTGATCGAATCGACCAGGAACGGCATATCATCGTTGACGATGCCGATGCGCATCCGGCGCCGGCCCGCCTCGCCGCCAGTGGACTCGATCCTGAGCGCGATTTCGCCGCTCTGACGGCGCGCCGCGACGTCGGCCAGGAAATGCGCGGCATCGAGCTCGGCTTCGCGCGAGAAGGCGTGGGTCTCTCCCGGCAAAGCGTTGCGGGTCAGCGCGGCGCGAATGGATTCGACGAGCGGCTCGGGCAGGCGCGAATGGGCCGTCATGGAAAGAAGGGGCTTTCAGGAGTGGGCTATTCGGCGGGGCCTATAGACCCGCGCTCGTCAGCCGGACAACCCCGGCGAGCCGGAGCTCAGGAGACGCTGCGGATCGCCCGTTCGACCAGCGCCGGATCGTCGATCACCGCGACCGGCTCGTGCCGGCCGTCGGCGCCGCGGCGGGTGACCACCAGCGCGAATTCCTCGGTGGACGGGAGCTCCGCGAGCGCCAGGGATGGCGCCGCGCGCAGCCTCGACCGGGCCGCCTCGCCACGGGTATCGGGCTTGGGCTCGGGCCGCCGCGCCTGGCGCTCGGCGGCGACGAGGGCCTTGAGGCCGCCGGCCTGCTTCTCGATGAAGTCCTGAAACTCGCCGAGCGCGATGGCCGAGCGTCGTCCGTAGGACAGAGCGGCGGCGAACTCGGTCAGCCGCGCCTTGTCATAGTCGATTCCGAAGACCAGCTTGACGATCGGCGTCATCGGCGCGCGCTCCTGCGCCTTCACCCCCGATTCCTCGAGCAGCTCGGCATAATCGTCCGGGCTGTCGTGGGCCGCGACCGCGAAATCGTAAGCGAGCGCAAGCGCCTTGTAGAGCGCGGTCCTGGTGCGCCCCTCGCCGAGCTTGACGGCCTCGGCGGTCTCGCGCGCCGCCCACAGGCGATCGGCCAGGCCTGCCGACTCGTCGAGCGCGAACTCGGGCAGCGTATCCGCCTCGCCATCGGCGAGCGGGCCGTCCTCCCACGAGAAATGCGGCGGCGCGGGCGCATCTTCGGGCACGGGAGCCTTGGCGCCCAATTCTTCCTCGGCATCGGCGTCGAACGGAACGATCCCGCCGAACGCGGCCGGCTCGTCCGCCGGCAGCGGCTCGTCCGCCGGCAGCGGCTCGTCGAGCTCGAGCGCCGCGTCCTCGTCGACGTGCGCCAGCCCGGCCGGCGCATCCAGCTCCGCCGACGGCGCAAACGGCGCATCGTCCGCCGGCTGCTCGTACTCGGCGCCGACCTGCTTCCAGTTGATCACGCCGTAGATGAAGTCGATCGTCTCGCCGTCCGACGAGAAGGGCATCAGGATGCCGCGATAGCAAATGCTCTCGTCGCGCTGGTTGACGAACTCGGCCTCGAAGCCGACCGGCGCGCGGTTGGCGATGATCTGCATGTAGTGGTCCGTCAGCCGCGACAGCAGCGAGCGGCTCGGCACCTGGCCGATGGTGCGGGCGTCGTCGTCGAGCCCGCATTCGTCGCGGATCGCCGCGCCGATGTAGGGGATCCCCGGATTGTCGCGCCCGCAGGTGAAGTCGAGCAGCACGCTGTGCGGCGCGAAATCCTCGACCTCGCCGGGCTCCAGATCCTCGATCGACGGGAAGTCGCGGCCGTCGAGCAGCGATACCCAATGATTGTAGGCGCGCACGTGCATCCGCCGCTCGTCGGTCCCGATCGCCGCGGTGACGTCGTCCGCCGCCGCGGTCTCGCTCGCGGACGGCAGCTCGAAGTCGCTCGGATGCTCGCGATAGCTGTCCATTACGCCGGCCCCACTCGTCTCAATTCCGGCGACGAAAATGGCGCAGCGCAGTTACCAAATTGTTAAGCATAAGCGTTCATCGGCCGGCGCATCGCGCGGCTTGCCCGACCGGCGAGGCGCTGATAGGGGCGCAAACCTTCCGGGAAGCCAAGCCGCTTTAGCTCAGCTGGTAGAGCACATCATTCGTAATGATGGGGTCGTGGGTTCGAGTCCCTCAAGCGGCACCATTTCCACGCGCAGCCAATCCGGGGGATTGGCGAGCATGGGAATCCGAGCGCAGCGAGGGCCGTCATCAATGACCGACGAAGACGCGATCGGGGCGGTGATCGACGAGATGTATGCGATGATTTCGGGGCCGGCGGGGCCGCGCGACTGGTCGCGGCAGGAGAATTGCTTCGTGCCCGAGGCGCGGCAGGTGCGGACCTGGGTGGACGAGCAGGGACGACCGCGGAGGCTCGGCATGAGTCTCGAGGACTATCGGGCGAACACGACCCCGTTCTTCGCGGACAACGCCTTCTACGAGGTCGAGACCAGCCGGCGCATCGATGTGTTCGGCAACATCGCGCACGCGTGGAGCGGCTATGAAGCGCGGCGGTCGCCCGACGACAGCGATGTCGAGCGGCGCGGGGTCAACTCGATCCAGCTGTTCCGCGACCCCGATGCCGGATGGCGGATCATCCACATGATCTGGGACAACGAGCGCTGAGAACCTGCGTCGTCGGCGCCGGCGCGATCGGCGGATGGGTCGCGGCGCGGCTCGCGCTGGCGGGCAACGAGGTGATGGCGCTGACCAGCCGCGGCGCGCTCGACCGGCTGGAGATCGACGAAGGCGGAACGACCGAGAGCGCGCGGATGACCCGCTTCGAAGGGCCCGCGGAGCTGCTGGTGATCTCGGTCAAGGCCCCTGCCCTGCCCGGCCTCGCGCCATCGCTTGGCCCGCTCATTTCGGCCGAGACGGTCATCGTGCCGATGCTCAACGGCGTCCCGTGGTGGTTCGTCGACGGCGAGCCGCTCCGCTCGGTCGACCCGGACGGCGCCATCGCGGCCGCGCTGCCGGCGAAGCAGATCATCGGCTGCGTCGTCCACGCGTCCTGCTATCGCTCGGCGCCGGACAGGATCGTGGTCAAGCACGCCGACAAATTGCTGATCGGCGAGCCCGACGGCGATAATGGCGAGCGGCTGGCCGGGCTGTTCGCGGTGCTCGACCGCGCGGGGCTGAAACCCGATATGACCGGCAACGTGCGGCGCGCGATCTGGTACAAGCTGTGGGGCAATGCGACGATCAACCCGCTGTCGGCGATGACGCGGGCGACGGCGGACCGGATCCTCGCTGACGCCCAATGCCGAGCATGGATGCTCGAGGGGATGGCCGAGCTCGCCGAAATCGGCGCGGCGATCGGCTGCCCGATCAGCGAGAGCGGCGAGGACCGGATGGCCGTCACGGCGCGGCTGGGGGCGTTCAAGACATCGATGCTGCAGGACGTCGAGGCCGGCCGTCCGATCGAGCTCGAGGCGCTGCTCGGCGCGCCACGCGAGATTGCGCGGCGGCACGGCATCGCGACGCCCGCGCTCGACCGGCTTTACGGCGTGACCCGGCTGATGGGCGAAAATCTCGGGCTCATTTAGCTCCTCCCTATCGCGCAGCGATGGGGAGGGGGACCATCGAACGCAGATTCGATGGTGAGGGGTTATGCACCGCGCGAGGACCCCTCCACCATTCACTCTTCGGTGAATGGTCCCCCTCCCCGCGACCCCGGATCAAGTCGGGGGCCGCAGGGAGGAGCTACGCAGCAGCCACCCGCCCAACGCATTCGCCGAAGCCGATCCGCGCCGCGCCCTCGGCCTCGCACCACGCCTTGAGCGTGATCTCGTCGCCGTCCTCGAGGAAGCTGCGCGTTTCGCCGGTGGGCAACTGGAGCGGCGCTTTCCCGCCCTGGCTGATCTCGAGCAGCGAGCCGAGGCCGCTGGCCGCGTCGGTCGACAAGGTGCCGGTGCCGATCAGATCGTCGGGCTGGAGGTTGCAGCCGTTCGAGCTGTGGTGCGCGACGATCTGCGCCGCGCTCCAGTACATCGCGGCGTCGGCCGAGCCGCGCGAGAGGATGTGCGGCGCGAGGCCGGCGGCGCGCATCGCCTCGGTCGACAGCGTGGCTTCGAGCTGGATCGCGAGAGCGCCCGTGTCGCGGTCGCCCGGGTCGTCCAGATAGGGCAGCGGCCGCGGATCGCCGTGCGGCCGCTCCGGCATCGCCTTGCGGAACGGCGCGAGCGCCTGCGGGCTGACGACCCACGGGCTGACG
>DASTID010000223.1:0-10954 GCA_035717905.1 Sphingomicrobium sp.
ATCATGCAGCGCAAGCTGCCGCCGCCGACCGCCTCGATGGTCGGGATCGGCGCTTCGACCAGCGTGCCGTAGCGCTCGAGCTCTCCGAGCTGGTCCGGCGTGAAGCTCCCTCTCGCGGCCGAGGACAACGCGATCACGGGATCGCCGCTGGCGCTCCTGAGCTCGAGCGCGTTGCAGGCGAAGTGGCGCAGCTGCTCGAAGCTCACTTCGATGATCTCGCGGCCGCCGCCAGCGATTTCGTCGAGCAGCGGCTGGCGATGGTCGCGAGCGACGGCCTCGGCGCACAGGATCGCGAAGCGCGTGCCCAGGCTCATCAGCACGTTGGTGTGATAGATCGGCCGGCCGGCGCGGTCGCGCGCGTCGAACACGAAGGTGGAGAAGCCGAGCTGCCGGTCGAACTCGGCGATCGCTTGCGGGTCGGTGCGCGGCCCGAGGCTGGCGAACGCGCGGCGGCGCGGCCGGTCGAGGATGAGGCTGCCGGTGCCTTCGAGATAATGGCCGTCGCGCTCGTGCGGCGACAGGTCGATAATGCGACGAACGTCGAAGCCCTTTTTCTCCAGCAGGTCGCGAAGCCGATCCGGCGTCCGTTCCAGGCGCCGCGCCTCGGTCGCCATCGGGTAAAGCACCATCGTCCCGTCGGCGTGAAACGACACCCAATTGTTGGGGAAGATCGCGTCGGGCTTGGCCGGCTGGGGTTGGTCGTCGAGCACGAGGACCTCGACGCCGGCCTGGACGAGGCGTCCGATCACGCCGTCGAACTCGGCGAGCGCCGCTTGCGACGCGTCCGCGACGCCCGGCTGCGCGAAGGCGTTGGACTGCGCGGCCTCGGCATGGAAGCCGAACGCGGCAGGGCGCACCATCAGCACGGTTGCGCTGGTCTGGGACTCGGGCTGCATCGCCGCCCTAGAGCCGCGAAGCCGCCGCCTGGCAAGCGCGGCGAACGGCTCGGCGCAAATCGATTCACTTCGCGCTAAACGCGCCTGTTACCGTCTTGCCGGTCCCGCACCCATGGCTGACAAGCTCGGCGGCCGGGGGCCCGATTCATCGGGCGAATTGCGTGCGGGGAAGGGGCGGCACATTGCGCAAGCTGGGAATCGTCGGGGGAGCGAGCTGGTCGTCGACCGCGCTCTACTACCAGCATATCAACACGGGCGTGGCGAGGCGGCTCGGCGGGCTCCACAGCGCGCGGCTGGTGCTCGAAAGCCTCGACATGGAGGCGGATTATGTCGCCTTCCAGCGCAGCAACGACTGGGACAGAGCGAACGCGTCGGTCGTCGACGCCGCCAAGCGACTGAAAGGTGCCGGGGTCGACGGCCTGCTGCTTGCCTCGAACACGTTCCACAAGGCGGCCGGCGCGGTCGCGGCGGCGACGCGGCTTCCGATCATCGACATCCGCGAGGCGACCGCCGACCAGCTCGTCGCCGACCGGCGCAGCCGGATCGCCCTGCTCGGCACGCGCTTCACCATGACCGAGGCCTTCGCCCGCGAGCCGTATGAGGCTCGGGGGATCGTCATCCACGAGATCGCGCCCGGCTGGCGGACCGAGGTCGACCGCATCATTTTCGACGAGCTCGCCGCGGGCCGGGTGGTGCGCGACAGCCAGCGCAAATTGAAGACCCTGATCACCGAGCTTGCCAAGCAGAAGGTCCAGGCGGTGGTGCTCGGCTGCACCGAACTGGTGCTCGCCGTCGACGTCCGCGCCAACGTCCTGCCGGTCTACGACACCACCGCGATCCACGCCCGCGCCGCGGTCGCCTGGATGCTCAGCGACGAGGAAGAGGCGCGGGCCGCGGCCTAAATCCTCCCCGGAACGGGGAGGTGGCAGCCGAAGGCTGACGGAGGGGCCCCACCGTCGAGCGCCGCAACGTCTGTGGGCCCCCTCCACCATTCACTCTTCGGTGAATGGTCCCCCACCCCGTTCCGGGGAGGATCGCCTATCTCCTCGACTGTGAGCAAGGCCGACCGTCCCGACCATCCGCGAGCCGCCGACCGCTTCAACGAGGAGCGGGCGACTTATGCCGTCCAGGGTTCGGACCAGCCGGACCTCGAGAAGGGTGTGGCCGCGATCCGCGAGGTGCTGAGGACGCTTCCGCGGCGGCCGGGGGTCTATCGCATGCACGACGCGCGCGGGGACGTGCTCTACGTCGGCAAGGCGCGGGTGCTGAAGAACCGGGTCACCAATTACACCCAGGTCGCCAAGCTCCCGAAGCGGCTGCAACGGATGGTGTCGCAGACCCGCTCGATGACCATCGTCACCACGCGCACCGAGGCCGAGGCGCTGCTGCTCGAGGCGCAGCTGATCAAGCGCTTTCGCCCCGCCTACAACGTGCTGCTGCGCGACGACAAAAGCTTTCCGTTCATCCTGCTGCGCGAGGACCATGCGTTCCCGCGCATCCAGAAGCACCGCGGCGCGCGACGCATCAAAGGCCAATATTACGGCCCGTTCGCAAGCGCCGGATCGGTCACGCGCACGCTTAATGCGCTCCAGAAGCTGTTCCTGCTAAGGAGCTGTTCGGACAGCTTTTTCGAGAACCGGTCGCGGCCGTGTCTGCTGTTTCAGATCAAGCGCTGCTCGGCGCCCTGCGTCGGCCGGATCGGCCAGGCCGACTATGACGAGCTGGTCGACGACGCCAAGGCGTTCCTCGCCGGCAAGTCGACCAACGTCCAGGGACGGCTGAGCAAGCAGATGGCGCTCGCCGCCGAACGGCAGGATTACGAGCTCGCCGCCGTCTATCGCGACCGCCTGCGCGCGCTGACCTACATCCAGGGCAGCCAAACGGTGCATGCGGAAGGGCTCGGCGACGCCGACGTGTTCGCGCTGGCGTGCAAGGGCGGGGCGATGTCGATCCAGGGCTTCTTCATCCGTGGCGGGCAGAATTGGGGTCACCGCGCCTTCTTCCCGGCGCATACCAACGACGTTCCGGAAGCCGATGTCCTGTCAAGCTTTCTCGTCCAGTTCTACGAGGACATGCCGCCCCCGAGGCGGATCCTGATGGATCGCCGCCTGGGCGATCAGGCGCTGCTCGAGGAAGCGCTGTCCGAACGCGCCGGGCGCCGCGTCGCGATCGAGGTCCCGCAGCGCGGCTCGCGGCGCAAGCTGATGGAGCAGGCGACGCGCAATGCCGAGGAGGCGCTCGACCGCCGGCTCGCCGAGACGACCACGCAAGGCAAGATCCTGCGCGAGCTCGCCGACACGTTCGAGCTGGCCGACGTGCCCAAACGCATCGAGGTCTATGACAACAGTCACATCATGGGCACCAACGCGACCGGCGCGATGATCGTCGCCGGGCCCGAGGGGTTCCGCAAGAACAGCTATCGCAAGTTCAACATCAAGCGGCCGGAGACCCAGCCGGGCGACGATTTCGCGATGATGCGCGAGGTCCTGGAACGCCGCTTCGCGCGGCTCGAGAAGGAGGATCCCGACCGTGCATCCGGCGAATGGCCCGATTTGCTGCTGATCGACGGTGGCAAGGGCCAGTTGTCGGCGGTGTGCGACGTGCTCGAGGACATGGGCGTCCACGACGTGCCGATCGTCGCCGTTTCGAAGGGGCCGGACCGCAATGCCGGCCGCGAGACGTTCCATCTGCCCGGCGGGCGCGAGCTGACGCTGGCGCCCAATTCGGCATTATTGTTCTATCTCCAGCGCTTACGCGACGAAGCACACAGGTTTGCGATCGGCACGCACCGGGCGAAGCGGGCCAAGAGCCTGACCACGTCGACGCTCGACGAGGTCCCAGGCATCGGCCCCAACCGCAAGCGCGCGCTGCTGATGCACTTCGGCACCGCGCGGGCGGTCAAGGGCGCGGCGCTCGACGACCTCGAGCGGGCGCCGGGGATCAGCAAGGCGATGGCGCGCCAGCTCTATGATTATTTCCATCCGAGGGGGTGAAAGACGTCCGGCATCCTCTCCGGCATTTGCCGGGGAGGGGGACCGCACGAAGTGCGGTGGAGGGGTTCTTGCAGGCTGGCGGCGAGAACCCCTCCGTCAGCCGCTGCGTGGCTGCCACCTCCCCGCGAAATCGCGGGGAGGATGACATGATGCGCCTCACCACCCCGGCCATCGTCTGCGCGCTTCGCGGCCACGGCGAGCATGGCGCGGTGGTGCGGCTGATGACTCCCGGGCACGGGCTCCAGGCGGCCTATGTGCGCGGCGCGCGCGGGCGGCGGATGCGGCCCGTGCTGATCGCCGGCAACCTGGTAGAGGCGCAGCTCTCGGCGCGGACTGATTCCCAGCTCCCGCAGGCGAGCGTGGAGCTGCTGCACAGCCGCGGGCCTTTGCTGTCGGAGCCGCTCCCCGCGGCCGCGATCGAATGGGCAACGGCGCTGACCGCGACCGTTTTGCCCGAAGCCCAGCCATATCCTGCGCTCTACGAGGCGCTCGGCGGCCTGCTCGAAGCGATCGAGGCGGCGCCCTCTGCGATCGGCTGGGGAGTCGCGCTGGTGCGCTACGAATTGCTGATGCTCGCCGAGCTCGGGTTCGGCCTCGACCTCGAGCGCTGCGCGGTCAGCGGCGCCAACGACGACCTCGTCGCAGTCAGCCCCAAATCCGGCCGCGCGGTCAGCGCCGGCGAAGCCGAGCCCTACGCCGGCAAGCTGCTCCCGCTGCCCGCATTCGTGCGCGAAGGCGGCCGGGCGAGCTGGCAGGATATCGCCGACGGCCTCGACCTCACCGGCCACTTTCTCGGCCGCGACGTGCTCACCGATCGCTCGGCTCCGTTGGCCGAGGCGCGCGCGCGGCTGGTCGACCGGCTCCGCCGAGCCGGTGGTCTTGCCTAGTTGTTTGGCCCGAACTGCAAGCTAAAGGTTGGCCCGTGACCAGCGACACGCTCGCCATGCTGTTCCCCAACGTCGCCTTGACGCGCGATATCGCGGTGCGGGTGGCGGTCAGCTTCCTCGCCGAGCAGTCGGACCCGAGCGCGAACCGATGGTTCTGGTCCTATCACGTGCGGATCGAGAACGGCTCCGGACTCGCGGTCCAGCTGCTGTCGCGGAGCTGGCGAATCACCGACGGCAAGGGAACGGTTCACGAAGTCCACGGCGAAGGCGTGGTCGGCGAAATGCCGCTGATCGCGCCCGGCGCCAGCTTCGATTATGTGTCGGGCTGCCCGCTCGACACGCCGAGCGGCGCGATGAGCGGCAGCTATCGGATGGTGGACGAGGACGGCAGCGCGTTCGACGTGGCGATTCCGCGCTTCCAGCTGCTCAGCGCTTGAGCGACAGCCGCCGGATCGTCGTCGCCGCGAACAGCGCTTGGAACCTGGTCAAGCTTCGCGCCGGACTGATCCGGGGCCTGCGCGAACGCGGCTTCCACGTGACCGTGATGTCGGCCGCCGACCCGTCGTTCGAACAGGCTTTGCGGGAGCTCGCGGACGAGCGGGTGGTCATTCCGATCGACCGGTCCGGGCTCAACCCGATCGCCGACCTGCGGCTGCTCGGGGCCTATCGGCGCCAGCTTCGGCAGCTGCGCCCGGCCGCGTTTCTCGGCTTCACCGTCAAGCCCAACATCTACGGCTGCATCGCCGCGCGGGCGACCGGCGTGCCGGCCATCGCCAACGTCAGCGGGCTCGGCACCGCGTTCATTCGCGGCGGCGCGCTGCAGTGGCTCGTCAGCAAGCTCTACCGCTTCGCATTGCGCGGCGCCTCGACCGTTTTTTTCCAGAACCCGGACGATCGCGCCCTGTTCGTCGAGCGCGGCCTCGTCGCGGCCGATCGCGCGCGGCTGCTGCCCGGTTCGGGGATCGACGTCGACCGGTTCGAGGCGACAGCGCTTCCCGAAGGTCCGCCGGTTTTCCTGCTGATCGCGCGGCTGCTCGGCGACAAGGGCGTGCGCGAGTTCGCGCAAGCCGCGCGGATGCTGCGCGCCGAGCTGCCCGGCGCCCGCTTTCAGCTGCTCGGCCCGGTCGACAGCGGCAACCGCACCGCGATCGGCCAGGCCGAGCTCGATCGCTGGGCCGGTGAGGGCATCGTCGAGCATCTCGGCGAGACCGACGACGTGCGGCCGTTCATCGCCGAGGCGACCGCGGTGCTGTTGCCGTCCTACCGCGAAGGCCTGCCGCGCGTTCTGCTCGAGGGCGGGGCAGGCGCCAGGCCGCTGATCGCGACCGACGTGCCCGGCTGCCGCGAAGTGGTCCAGGACGGCGTCAACGGCTTTCTGTGCGAGGCGCGCAGCGCGGTCTCGCTCGCCGACGCGATGCGCAGGCTGGTGCAGCTGAGTTCGGCGGAGCGGACCGCGATGGGGCTCGCCGCGCGGCGCAGGGTTCAGGATTGGTTTAGCGAGCGAGCCGTAGTCGAGGCTTATCTCGGGGCGCTTGGAAAAGTCGGCGCGGCCAAGAGTTAAGGCACGGATGTTCATGTTCTCGCGCAGCCCGCCAAGCCCGCCCGCCGGTCCGCCTGGATACCGCGCTTATGCGGTCGGGGACGTTCACGGCCGGCTCGACCTGCTCGACGCGCTGCTCGACGAAATTCACCGGGACATCGAGCGCCGCGGCGCGAAGGATGTGGTGCTCGTCTTCCTCGGCGACCTGATCGACCGCGGGCCGGACTCGGCTGGCGTGGTCGAGCGGCTGCGCACGTATCGCCGAGATGGGGTGCGCACCATTTTCCTTCTCGGCAATCACGAGGAAGTGCTGCTGCGCATCCTCGATGGCGACGCCGCGCTGATCACGCAGTGGCGCTGGTTCGGGGGTTCGGAGTGCCTGGAGAGCTATGGCGTCGACCCGCAGCAGCTCGCCAACCTCGGCGACGAGGCCGCGCTGGAGATCGTCCGCGGCGCGATCCCGGCCGAGCACGTCGAGTTCCTCAAGAGCTTCGTCGATACGTTCCGGTTCGGCGATTATCTGTTCGTCCATGCCGGGGTGCGGCCAGGCGTTCCGCTTCAGGACCAGCAGCAATCCGATTTGCGGTGGATCCGCGAGCCGTTCCTGCTCGACGGCAGCGACCATGGCTTCGTCGTGGTCCACGGCCATACGATCAGCCGCCGGATCGATGAACGGCCGAACCGCATCGGGATCGACACCGGGGCGTGCGCAACCGGGATCCTCTCGGCCATCGGCATCGACGGAAAGGAGCGCTGGTACATGGACACCAGCGCGCCCGCGCGGGCCGCCGTTTCGCCAACGCATTGATTTGGTCCGTTTTGGGGATTACTCATCTCCACGCCGGGGATATCGACTAGGGGAAAGACGCGCGGAATTCGCGAGGTGAGCGTGTTGAGCGACCCGGCCCGACGACCAATTGCCGTTTCACTGAGCGCACTTGCGGGCGCGTGCCTGCTGCTCGGCGCGTGCGCCGACAGGCGCGGCGGATCGATCCCCTACGACGTTCAGCTCTCGGCGCCGGACGCGCCCAAGCTGGCGACGCTCGAGTCCGATTATCGCATCGCGCCGGCCGACCAGCTCAGCATCAAGGTGCTGAGCTCCGACGAAATGACCGGCGACTATCAGGTCGACCTGGCCGGCCATATTTCGATGCCGCTGGTCGGCGAGGTCGCCGCCGCGGGACTGACCACGGCGCAGCTCGACGAGAAGGTCACCGAGCTGCTCGGCCAGAAATATTTCGAGAATCCCGACGTCAGCATCGGCATCAAGGAATCGGCGCTGCGGACGGTCACGGTCGATGGCGCGGTCAAGGAAGCGGGTGCGTTCCCGGTCGCGGCGCCGCTGAGCCTGATGCAGGCGGTCGCGCTGGCCAAGGGTATCAGCGAGGATGCGAATTCGCGCCGGGTCGCGGTTTTCCGCACCATCCAGGGGCAGCGGCAGGCGGCCGCGTTCGACCTGACCGCGATTCGCCGCGGCGAATCCCGCGATCCGCAAATTTACCCCGGCGACATCGTGATCGTCGACGGCTCCGGCATCAAGCAAGCCTACAAGAGGTTCGTCCAGTCGGTCCCGCTGCTCGGCCTGTTCAGGCCGTTTTGAGGATGCTGGAGGACAGGCGCAGATGAACAGCAGCATCGCAGTGCCGGAACAGGGGCCGTGGCCGCTCCAGCCTTATGCAGCGCCCGCCGGGCCGCAGCTCACGCCCGGCCAACGCGTCTATTCGGCCGGCAACGTCCTCGACTTCCCGACCCTCGTCCGGATCATCCTTCACTGGCGTTGGCTGATCATCGGAGCGCTCGCCGCCGGGATCGCCGGGGCGATCCTGATGACCTTGCTGACGACGCCGGTCTATCGCGCCTGGGTCAGCCTCGAGGCCAATCCGCCGACGGTGATGGTGAGCGACGAGCAGTCGCGCGAGCGCGAGACCACGATCACCAACCCCTATGATTTCGTCGCAACCCAGGCGGGGCTGCTGTCGAGCCAGAGCGTCGCCCAGCGCACCGCCCAGGAATTGAACCTCGCCAATAACCCCGATTTCGTCGCGCAGGACAGCGAGGCCTCGACCCGCCTCAAGATCGCCTCGGACAAGGTGCACCGGAACATCAACGTGATCGTGCCCGAGGAAGGCCAGGTGATCCGCTTCAGCTACGATGCGGGCTCGCCCCAGCTCGCCGCACAGATTGCCAACGGCATTGCCGACAGCTTCATCAACTCGGCGCTGCAGCGCCGCTACGAGGCATCGGCCTACGCCCGCAACTTCCTCGAGCGGCAGATCGCCAAGACGCGCGGCGATCTCGAGCGCTCGGAGCGGGCGCTGGTCGCTTATGCCCAGAAGCAGGGCATCATCAACACCGCCGTCGGCGCTGACGGAAAGCCCGGCACCAGCGACGCCGGGTCGCTGCAGGGAGAATCGCTGATCAGCCTCAACAAGGCGCTTGCGGACGCCACCGCGCGGCGGGTTGCCGCGGAAGGCGCGTACCGCCAGGCGCGGGTGACCGGACCGACCAGCGACGTCACCGCGAGCACGCTTCAGCTCCGCCAGCAGCTCGCGACGCTGCAGGCCGACTATCAGCAGAAGCGCACCTTCATGAAGCCCGAGCACCCCGAGATGCAGAGCCTCAAGGCGCAGATCGACGAGCTCGGCCGCCAGATCGCCAATGCCCGCTCGCAGATGGAGGCGGGCCGGACCAACAGCCTGCTGGCCGATTACCGCGGTGCCCTGTCGGCCGAGAATGCGCTGCGCGCGCGTGTCGCCGACCTCAAGGGCCAGGTGCTCGACCTTCGCGGCCGCAGTATCAAATACAACATCCTGCAGCGCGAGGTGGACACCAACCGCAGCCTGTATGACGCGCTGCTGCAGCGGTTCAAGGAGATCGGCGTGGCCGGCGGAATCGGGCTGTCGCCGGTGTCGGTCGTCGACCGCGCCGATCCGCCCGACACGACCTACAAACCCAATTTACTGCTCAACCTGCTGCTCGGCACGGGCCTCGGTCTGCTCGCGGGCATCGCCGGCGCGGTCGGCCTCGAGCTGCTCAACGACACGATCAAGTCGCGCGAGGACGTGCGCACCAAGCTCAGCCTGCCATGCCTTGGCGCGGTGCCCAAGATGAGCGCCCGCGATTCGTTCGTCGAGGATCTGAAGAACCCGGCTTCGGCGGTGTCCGAGGCCTATTCGGCGATCGTCGCCGCGCTCCGCTTCAGCACCGAGGAAGGCATGCCCAAGGTACTGCTGGTGACGAGCACCCAGTCGGGCGAAGGCAAGTCGTCGACCGCGCTGGCGATCGCGCAGAATTTCGCTCGGCGCGAAAAGTCGGTGCTGCTGATCGACAGCGACTTGCGCAAGCCGGCGTTCAAGGCGGCCAGCGACGATATCGGCCTCAGCAAGTTGCTGACCACCGACGAGCCGCTCCTCGCCCATGTGGTCGCCACTCAGCACGACCATTTGTCGCTCCTGGCGAGCGGCCCGCTGCCGCCCAATCCCGCCGACCTGCTCGCCACCGGCCGTGCCCGAAAGGTGATCACCGAAGCCGCCGACCAGTTCGACCTCGTGGTCATCGACGGGCCGCCGACCATCGGCCTCGCCGACTCGCCGCTGCTCGCCGCCGCGGCGATCAACGTGCTGTTCGTCGTCGAGAGCGGCCGCACCCGCACGCGCGCCGCGATCGAGGCGCTCAACCGCCTCGAGGCGACCGGCGCCCGGGTGCTCGGCGCCGCTCTCACCAAGGCGACCGACATGGCCGGCGGCTATGGCTACAGCCGGTACGGCTATGGCTATGGTTACGGCTATGGCCGGGGCAAGCTCGACAGGAAGCGCACCGAGATCCTGATGATCCCGCAAGGGGCCGACAGCTGAACCTCCGGGCGGCGGGAAAAGTCCGATGATTGCGCGCGGCCTCATCGTCGGCGTGATCGGGCTCGCGCTGGCCGTGCAAGTCGTCCGATATTCGGCGGTCCGCGCCTTCGCCGACGTCGATCCCGCCGCCGCCGAGCGGATCGCTCCGGGTCACCCGGAGGTCGAGCTCACCGCGGCAATGACCGACATCGCCAAAGCGGCACGTTCGGGCCGGCCGGTTGGCGCCGCGACCCTGTCGCGCATCGCCGACGCGAGCAAGAAGATGCCGCTCGCGCCCGAGCCGTTCCTCGTCCGAGGCGTCGAGGCCCAGTTGGCGGGCGACCGGGCGCTGGCGGAGCGGGCGTTCCTCGCCGCCAGGTGGCGCGACGGACGGTCGCTGCCGGCCCGCTATTTCCTCGCCGATCAATATTTCCGCGCCGGCGACGCGACGCGCGGCCTGCGCGAAATCACGGCGCTTGCGCGGCTCGCGCCGGGCGGGGTGAGGAGCCTGGCGCCTTATGTCGCGGCCTATGCGCAGCGGCGATCGAACTGGCCCGAGGTGCGCGCATTGCTCGCCACCGAGCCGGGGCTCGAGGATGCGACGCTTGCCGCGCTCGCCAAGGATCCGGCCAATGCCGACGCGGCGCTCGCGATCGCCAACCCCCGCCGCACCGGTCCGCGGAGCCCGTGGCTCGAACCCCTGCTCGACCGGCTGGTCGACGCGGGAGCGTTCGCCAAGGCACGGACGATCTGGGCCAGCGTGTCGCGGCTGCCTGCGGGCGGGCATGGGCTGATCTACGACCCA
>DASTID010000224.1:0-4089 GCA_035717905.1 Sphingomicrobium sp.
CGTGGTCGGGATCATGCGGGTGACGCGCGGCCCCGCGCCCGACCCCAGGGACGCCGACTGGGTGTCTGTGCGGGTCGAGCCGGTGCGCCCGCTCGAGCGGCCGGTGACGCTCGCCGAGATCAAGGCCGAGCCGAGCCTCAAAGACATGGAGCTGATCCGCCAATCGCGCCTGTCGGTCGCGCCGGTGCGCGAGGCGGAGTGGGCGAAGGTGCTGGAGATGGCGAAATGACGTGTTCCCCGCTGATTCCGAGGAGAGGTCGCGGGCCGCGGGCCTGACGGACGGAGCCCCTCCGCGCCTTCCGCGGTCCCCCTCCCCTGCCAATGCCGGGAAGGAGGGGCGGCGGCGAAAATTGCCGAAGTCGGCAGCGCACGCGCGCGAGCGCGCGCGACGGACTGAGTGAAAAGGGGTACTTCCACTTCCTCCACTTCGCAGGATTCGCGGTCCCATCGCGCCATCAACGGCTTCGGCTGACGCCGCCTCAGGCCGCCGCGCCTGCCGGCCCGGCCGTCGAAGGGCAAGGACCCCGGATCAGGTCCGGGGTGACGAAAGGAGGAGGGCTAAGCGGCCTCTAATTTCCGCGCCGCCCGCTTTCTTTCGTGAGGGTCTAAATACCTTTTTCTAATCCGCACCACCTTGGGCGTCACCTCGACCAGCTCGTCGTCCTGGATGTAGGCGATGGCCTGCTCAAGGCTCATTCGGCGCGGCGGGGTTAGGCGGATGCCTTCGTCCTTGCCGCTGGCGCGAAAGTTGGTGAGCTGCTTGGATTTGAGCGGATTGACCTCGAGGTCCTGGGGCTTGGCGTTCTCGCCGATCACCATGCCTTCGTAGAGGTCGTCGCCGGGGGAGACGAACAGCACGCCGCGCTCCTCGAGCGCGTTGAGCGCGTAGGCGACCGCCTTGCCCTGCTCCATCGAGATGAGGACGCCGTTGGCGCGGCCCTGGATCGGGCCCTTGTACGGGCCGTAGCGCTCGAACAGGCGGTTCATGATGCCGGTGCCGCGGGTGTCGGACAGGAACTCGCCGTGATAGCCGATGAGGCCGCGGCTCGGCGCCGAGAAGGTCAGCCGGGTCTTGCCGCCGCCCGACGGGCGCATGTCGGTCATCTCGGCCTTGCGCAGCGCCATCTTGTCGATGACGGTGCCGGAGAATTCGTCGTCGACGTCGACCACGACCGTCTCGTACGGCTCCTCGCGGCCGCCGGGCCCGTCGCGGAACAGCACGCGCGGGCGGGAGATGGAGAGCTCGAAGCCTTCGCGGCGAAGGGTCTCGATCAGCACGCCCAATTGGAGCTCTCCGCGGCCGGCGACCTCGAAGCTGTCATTGTCGGCCGCGGTGGTGACGCGGATCGCGACATTGCCCTCGGCCTCGCGCTCGAGGCGCTCGCGGATGACGCGGCTCTGCACCTTGTCGCCGTCGCGCCCGGCATAGGGGCTGTCGTTGACCGAAAAGCTCATCGCCAGCGTCGGCGGGTCGATCGGGCGGGCCTTCAGGGGCGCGCTGACCGAGGGATCGGCGAAGGTGTTGGAGACGGTGGCCTTCACCAGGCCGGCGATGGCGACGATCTCGCCCGCCTCGGCGCTTTCGACCGGCACGCGCTCGAGCCCGCGGAAGGCGAAAATCTTGGTCGCGCGGCCTTCCTCGACGACATTGCCGGCGACGTCGAGCGCCTTGATCGGCATGTTGACGTCGAGCCGGCCGCTGTCGATGCGGCCGGTGAGGATTCGGCCGAGGAACGGGTCGCGGTCGAGCAAGGTGGCGAGCATGCGGAACGGGCCGCCGTCGACGCGCGGCGGGGGGACGTGGCTGACGATGGTCTCGAACAGCGGCGTCAGATCGCCCGAACGGACATCGTCGGTGAGGCCCGCGTAGCCGGCGCGGCCGCTCGCGTAGAGCGTCGGGAAGTCGAGCTGCTCGTCGCTGGCGTCGAGGTTGAGGAACAGCTCGAACACCTCGTCGAGCACTTCGGCGGGGCGGGCGTCGGGGCGGTCGATCTTGTTGACGACGACGATGGGGCGAAGGCCGAGCGCGAGCGCCTTCCCGGTGACGAACTTGGTCTGCGGCATCGGCCCTTCGGCGGCGTCGACGAGCAGGATGACGCCGTCGACCATGGAGAGGATGCGCTCGACCTCGGCGCCGAAATCGGCGTGACCGGGGGTGTCGACGATGTTGATGTGCGTTCCGTTCCACTCGACCGAGGTGCACTTGGCGAGGATGGTGATCCCGCGCTCTTTCTCGAGGTCGGTCGAATCCATCGCGCGCTCCTCGACGCGCTGGTTGTCGCGGAACGTGCCCGACTGGCGGAACAGCTGGTCGACGAGCGTGGTCTTGCCGTGATCGACGTGGGCGATGATCGCCACGTTGCGGAGCTTCATGCGATTTTTCCGAAAAAATGAGGCGCGCGCTTAGCGCATTTGCTGCAATGCAGCAATGGACGTGGACGGGCGCTTAACGCTCGAGGATCTCGAGCGCGCGCTCGACCGCGCGAAGCTCGCTCGGGGCGAGCCGTTCGAGCCGCCGCGTGAGCGGGCCGGCCGCCAGGCCGCCCGATTGCAGCGCGCCGCGGCCTTCCTCGGTCAGGCGCATCGCCAGCCGGCGGCGGTTGCCCGGGTCGGCGGTGCGCTCGACCAGGCCGGCACGGACCAATGCGTCGACCGAGCGGCTGACCGCCGGGGCGCCGCGCCCGACGTCGGCGGCGACGGTGTTGAGCGTCGCCGGCTCGTTGCGCCTGACCGCTTCGAGCAGGTTGCGCCGGGCGCGGTCCATGCGCTCGCGCGGGCCGTCGGCGATGAAGCGGCTGGCGACCGCCGAGAAGCGGGCGGCGAGCGCCGCGGGTGAGCCTCCCCCAAACATGGATTGCAGCCTAGCAAATGTTTGGCCGCTTGCAACTTTGCCGCTAGCAAGATGCGGTGAGCACGCGCCCGCCGCTTCCCCGCAACGTGTGGATCCTGGGCTGCGTCAGCCTGCTGATGGACCTGTCGAGCGAAATCTATCACTCGCTGCTGCCGGCGTTCGTGACGCTGGTGCTGGGGCTTCCGGCGACGGCGCTCGGGGCGATCGACGGCATCGCCGAGGCCACCGCCAATTTCGGCAAGTTGGCGTCGGGGCGGCTGTCCGACCGAAGCCTGAAGCGCAAGCCGTGGATCGTCGCCGGCTATGGCCTCGCGGCGATCTCCAAGCCGCTGTTCCCGCTCGCGACGAGCGCGCCGGCGCTGATGGCGGCGCGCTTCGCCGACCGCATCGGCAAGGGCATCCGCGGCTCGCCCCGCGACGCGATGATCGCCGACGAGACCCCGCCCGAGGTGCGCGGCCGCGCGTTCGGGCTGCGGCAGGCGCTCGACACCGTCGGCGCGCTGCTCGCGCCGCTGGCCGCGGTTGGACTGATGGCCTGGTTCGCGAGCGACATCCGCGCGGTTTACTGGATCGCGATTCTGCCCGCCGCGGCCTCGTTCCTGCTCGCCTGGCTGGCGCTGCGCGAGCCCGAGCGGGTCAGCCCGAGCGGCACGCGCTCGCCGTTCCTGGCCGGCTTTCGCGAGCTCACCCGGCCGACGCGCCGGCTGCTCGGCGTCGGCTTCCTGTTCACGCTCGCACGTTTTTCGGAGAGCTTCCTGATCCTCAAGGGCATCGAGGTCGGCCTGTCCGAAGCGCTGTCGCCGCTGACGCTGGCGCTGTTCAACCTCGCTTATGTCGTGCTCGCCTACCCCGCCGGCGCGCTCAGCGACCGGATGAGCCCGCGCTCGATCCTCCTCGCGGGGATGGCGGTGCTGGTCGCGGGCAATTTGCTGCTGGCCGAGACGGACAGCTTCGCCATGCTGGCCGTCGGCGTCGGGCTGTGGGGCGCGCACATGGCGCTGACCCAGGGGATTTTCGCGCGGATGATCGCCGATAGCGCGCCGGAGCAGCTGCGCGCGACCAGCTTCGGCGCCTTCTGGTTCGTCAGCGGGATCGCCTCGCTGCTGGCCAGCCTCGCGGCCGGCATCCTGTGGGACCGCGAGGGGAGCAGCGCGACCTTCCTCGCCAGCGCCGGACTGGCCGCCGTCGCCGCGGCGATGCTCAGCTTGCTGCGGGAGGAAGGCTCCTCCCCGTCGCGA
>DASTID010000225.1:0-3099 GCA_035717905.1 Sphingomicrobium sp.
AGGAAATAGGCCGCGACCCGGTCCTCGCCTTCGCCGTGCCACGGCGGGCCCCAGTGGCGCGTGTCGTCGCCGCTGCCCGGCCGCTCGATCTTGACCACTTCCGCGCCGAGGTCGGCGAGCAATTGCGTGCACCAGGGCCCCGCGAGCACGCGGCTGAGGTCGAGCACCTTGATGCCGGCGAGCGGCTTCAATGGCGTCGTCCCCACGGGCGCCGGTCGCTCAAAACCGCGCGCGCGGCATTGTGGCCCGGCGCGCCGGTGACCCCGCCCCCCGGATGCGCGCCCGAGCCGCACAGGTACAGGCCCTTGAGCGGCATCCGGTAATCGGCCGCGCCGATCATCGGGCGCGCGCTGAACAATTGGTCGAGGCCCATCTTGCCGTGGAAAATGTCGCCGCCGATGAGCCCGAAGCGGCGCTCGAGGTCGAGCGGCGAATGAATCTGCCGACCGAGCACCGACTTGGCGAAGCCCGGCGCATGCGAATCGACGGTGGCGACGATCGCGTCCGCGGCTTTCTCGCGCTCGTCGTCCCAGCTGCGGCCGGGCCCGAGATCGTAGCGGAAATGCTGGCAGAACAGCGACGCGACATGCTTGCCCTTGGGCGCCAGGGTCGTGTCGAGGGTAGAGGGAATCAGCATCTCGATGATCGGCCGCTTTGCCCAGCCGTCGACCGAGGCGTCGAGCCAGGCGCGGTGCATGTAATCGAGGCTCGGCGCCATGATGATGCCGGCGGTCAGGTGATTGCCCTTCTTGGGCAACACTATGAACTTGGGCAGCTCCGACAGCGCGACATTCATCCGGAAGGTCGCGCTTTCGCACTTCCAGCCGTGCATCCGCGCCGCGACATCCGCGTCGACCGCGCCGCGCGGCACCAGCCGGTCGAACAATAGCTTCGGGTTGACGCCAGCGACGACGCTTGTCGCGCGCCAGCCCTTGCCGCCGGCGACGACTCCGGCCGCGCGCCCGCCGTCGACTATCAGCTCCTCGACCGCGGTGCTGAGCACTATGTCGACGCCCGCCTCGCGGCAGGCGCGCGCCATCGCCTGGGTAATCGCGCCCATCCCGCCGATCGCATGGCCCCAGGCGCCGGGCACGCCCGCCGCTTCGCCGAACATATGATGGAGCAGCACATAGGCCGTGCCGGGCGACTGCGGCGACGCGAAATTGCCGACAACGCCGTCGAAGCCGAACAGGGCCTTGGCCAGCGCGCCCTCGAAGTGCCGGTCGAGGATGTCGGCGGCGCTGCGCACCGCGAAATCGTGGACGATCCGCGTCTCGGCGAGAGACAGGCCGGCCATGTCGCGCCCGAGGCTGAGCAGCTTGGGGATCGCGCTGACCTTGCGGCCGACGTTGGGCGGGGCGCGCAGCAGCCATTTCTTCAGGAGCCGGACGACCGTGTCGAGCTCGGCGACATAGCGGTCGTAGGCCTCGGCGTCGGCCTTGACGTGGCGGCCGATCTCCTTGCGCGTCAGGCCGTTGCGCCCGGCGAGCAGATAATCGCCCTCGCCGGGCAGGAAATTGTCGGTCTTGCGAAGCACGACCTTCAGCCCATGCCGCTCGAGCTCCAGGTCGCGGATGACCTTGGGCTGGAGCAGGCTGACCGTGTAGCTCGCGGCCGAATTGCGGAAGCCGGGCAGGAACTCATCGGTGACGGCGGCGCCGCCGACGACATCGGCGGCCTCGAGCACGACGACCTTCAGGCCCTTCCTCGCTAGATAATAAGCGCAAGTCAGGCCGTTGTGGCCGGCGCCGATGATGATCGCGTCGTGCAAATGCCCCCGTCCTTCGATACGCAGCTTCGACTTCGCTCAGCCGCTACTCAGGATGACCGGATAAGGAAACCCGCTCGTGCTGAGTAGGCATTGAGCGGAGCCGAAATGCCGTATCGAAGCACTCAGCGCATCAGCACCAGTTCTTCGGCCATGGTCGGGTGAAGCGCCAGCGTGTCGTCGAAATCGGCTTTCTTGAGCTTCGCCTTCACCGCGACCGCCGCCGCCTGCAGGATTTCCGGCGCGTCGGGGCCGATCATGTGCAGCCCGACGATCTCGTCGGTCGATTCGTCCACCACCATTTTATAGAGCGAGCGTTCGTCGCGCCCGGCAAGCACGTTCTTCATCGGTCGGAAGTCGGACGCATAGACCTTGACCGATCCGAGCCGGTTGCGCGCCTGGCCCTCGGTCATGCCGACGCCGGCGAGCGGCGGGTGGCTGAACACCGCCGACGGGATGCAGCCGTAATCGACCCGGCACGGCTTGTTGCCGAAGAATGTGTCGGCGAACGCCTGGCCCTCGCGGATCGCGACCGGCGTCAGCTGGACCCGGTCGGTCACATCGCCGACCGCGAAGATGGACGGCGCCGACGTACGATTGTCCTCGTCGACACTGACCTGCCCTTTGTCGCCGCGCGCGACGCCCGCTTCCTCCAGGCCCATGTTCTCGATATTCGGCCGCCGCCCGACCGCGAACAGCACCGCGTCGGCGCTGATGTCGTCGCAACCGGTCATTGCGACCTCGAGCTTCCCGTCGCCGCGGCGGTCAATCCGGTCGATCAGCGCGTTGAACTTGAAGTCGATCCCCTTGCGCAGCGAAATCTGGATCAGGCGGTCGACGATCTGCTGATCGTAGTGGCGCAGCATCACGTCGGTTCGGTTGACCAGCGTAACCTGGCTTCCGAACTGGTCGAAAATCCCGGCGAATTCGTTGGCGATATAGCCGCCGCCGGCAATCAGGATTCGCTTGGGCAGAGCATCGAGGTGAAACACCTCGTTCGAGCTGATCGCATGCTCGATCCCCTCGATTTGGGGCATTAGCGGCCGTGCGCCGGTCGCGATCAGGATCTTGTCCGCCGTGATCTCCCGGCCGCCGGCCAGTCTTAGCGAATTGGCGCCGGTGAGCACCGCGCGCTCCTTGAAGATCGCGACGTCGTGGCTGGTCAGCGTTTCGGTATAGGCGCCTTCGATCCGCGCCACCTCGGCCAGCACATTGTCGCGCAGCACCGGCCAATCGAAGCGGCAATGGGGCACGTCCCAGCCGAACATAGCCGCGTCGTTCAGGTCTTCCGCGAAATGCGCGCCATAGACGAGCAGCTTCTTGGGCACGCA
>DASTID010000226.1:0-6478 GCA_035717905.1 Sphingomicrobium sp.
TGGTATCCGCATCCCAAGGACGGCGTCCCCGGCTTCTTCCAGATGGGCACCTACGTGGCCCAGCCTTACGTCAAGAAGGATTTCCCGCAGGTCGAGCGAACTGCGTATATCCAGGACAGCGGGCCCGTCTTTCTGAAGGACGGGCAGGCGCAATCGACCAAGAGCTGGATGTTCACGAACGACGACTTCCTGAAAGTCGTCAACCTGCCGCTGCTCGCGGGAACCACGCTGACCGCGCCGGAAACCGCGGTGATCACACAAAGCGAGGCGATCCGGCGCTTCGGCACCGACCAGGTGGTTGGGCGAACGCTGAGCATCATCACGCGGGGCGTCACGCACGACATGAAGATCACGGGGGTCATGAAAGACCTTCCGAAGAACTCGAGCATGAAGATCGAGGCCGTCCTGCGCCTCGACTTCAACCGCTTCTACGCGGACGCTCCGGAATTCCTCACCAAATGCTGGGGCTGCCAGTCGGGCTACGTGTTCGTGAAGATGCGGCCCGGCACCGACGTCGGCCAGATCGAAGCGCAAATGCCGGCGTGGGAGAAGCGCAACATCCCCGACGAGCCGAACGGCGACATCATCTACAATTCCGGCGACGACGAGGACTGGCATTTCGTCAACCTGAAGGACGTCCACCTCGGCAAGGCCCAGGAAGCCACGATGACTCCGGGGAACGACGCCCGGTCGATCGCCACATTCGCGATCATCGCCTTGCTGATCCTGGGAATGGCGATCGTGAACTTCACCAACCTGGCGACGGCGCGGGCAAGCCAGCGCGCGCGTGAAGTCGCCTTGCGCAAGGTGCTCGGCGCGACCCGCAGGCAGCTCATCGTCCAGTTCGTCGCCGAATCGATCCTGATCTCCGCGGTCGCGATGCTGCTCGCGCTCGCGCTCGCCGAGCTGCTGGTGAGACCGTTTGCCGCGTTCCTCGATGCGGACATCGCGCTGAGCTATTTCGGTGCGGACGGGGTCCTGCTTCCGGCGATCGGCCTGACGCTCGTCGTCGGGATCGTCAGCGGGCTCTACCCGGCCTTCTTCCTGTCGCGGTTCCAGCCGGCGCAAGTGCTGAAGGCCAACCGGTCCGCCGCCGAGACTCCCGGCTCGGGACGGCTCCGCACGGCGCTTGTCGTGATGCAGTTTGCCGTGTCGATCGGCCTCATCATCTGCACCGCCGTGATCTACGGCCAGACGGTCTACGCGCGTCACGTCGATCCCGGCTACAAGCGCGACCATATCCTGCAGATGGAGGAGCTCGGCCGGGCCCAGCTGTGGTCCCGGGTCGAAGGCTATGTCCAGCAGGTGAAGCGCGTTCCGGGCGTGATCGACGCGGGACTGACCGACATCGGCGTCAACACCGACAACAACAACAACAGCGGGATCATTCCGCCCGGAAGCAATCGGCAGGTCAACATCGGCCAGTACAATGTCGGGGAAGGCTTCTTCAACGCCATGGGGCTGACCCTGAAGGCCGGCCGCTGGTTCGACCCGAAGCGGCCGATCGACGACATGACCATCCCGTATCCGCAGGACAAAGCGGTCGAGAAGGCGATCGCCCAACGCGGCGTGAACGTCGTCCTCAACGAATATGCGGCGAAGAAGCTCGGCTTCAAATCGCCGGAGGACGCCGTCGGCAAGGTCCTCAAGAGCGAAATCATCGGCGAGGAATATGGGTTGGTGAACATCACCGTCATCGGCGTCGTGGGCGACTCCCGCTTTCGCTCGGTGCGCAAGCCGATCGACCCGATCATGTTCCGCAAGATCAGCACCGGGCCGGGGTGGCTGATCGTGCGCTACCGCGGCGACCCGGAGACCGTGCGCGCGTCGCTCGAGCGCCAATGGAAGCAGTTCACCAACGAGGTCCCGTTCAGCGCCAAGTTCAGCGACGACATCATGGCCGAGATGTACAAGAAAGAGGACGCGCGCGCGCAGATGTTCGCGGCCTTTGCGCTGCTCGCCGTGATCATCGGCTGCCTCGGCCTGTTCGGCCTCGCCGCGTTCACCGCCCAGCGGCGAACCAAGGAGATCGGCATTCGCAAGGTGCTCGGCGCGCGAACCCGCGACATCGTCCGCCTGCTGGTGTGGCAATTCAGTCGGCCGGTGCTCGTCGCGAACGTGATCGCCTGGCCGGTCGCATGGTGGCTGATGCGCGACTGGCTGAACGGGTTCGACCAGCGCATTCCGCTGACTCCGGTCCCGTTCCTGATCGCCGCCGCGGTCGCGCTCGGGATCGCGGTCGCGACCGTGGTCGGACATTCGGTCAAGGTCGCCCGCGCCAACCCCATCCACGCGCTCCGCTACGAATAGCAGCGCGCAAACCAGCTCGAGGAACAGCGATATGTGGCGCAACTATTGGACGGTCGCGGTCAGGGCCCTGGCGAAAAACCGGACTTACTCGATCATCAACATCGCTGGCCTGGCGATCGGCATGGCCGCGTGCATCCTGATCCTGCTCTACGTCCGCTACGAGGAAAGCTACGACCGCTGGGTCCCGGACGTCGAGAACACCTACCAGCTGCAGACGTGGCGCCCCAACCCCCAGGAAGGCGACCCCGATTTCGCGCAAATGGCGCCGCCGGTCACCAAGACCCTGGTCGCCAAGGATTTCCCGCAGGTCCAGAGCGCGGTCTATGTGCAAAACACCGAGCCGGTCGTGATGATGGACGGCCAGGCCTCGTCGACCGAGGACTATCTGCTCGCCGACGACGACATGCTCAAGACCGTCAACCTGCCGCTCGCCGCCGGGACCAGCCTTCGCTCGCCGCTCACCATGGTGATCGGCCAATCCGAGGCGCGGCGGCGGTTCGGCACGGAAGACGTGGTCGGCCGCACGCTCAGCATGATCTCGCAGGGCATCACCCGCGACTTCAAGATCGTCGGCGTGCTCAAGGACCTGCCGAAAAACTCGCACATGAAGGCGAACGCGATCCTGCGCCTCGACTTCAACACTTATTATTCGAAGAACCCGGACTTCCTGACCTGCTGGGGCTGCTGGTCGGGCTGGGTCTATCTGAAGATGAAGCCCGGAACCGACGTCAGCCGGCTCGAAGCGCAGATGCCGGCGTGGGAAAAGCGCAACATCAAGGACGAGTTCAACGGCAGCATCCGCTCCAACCGCGGCGATGAGGAAGACTGGCATTTCGTCAACCTGACCAAGATCCATCTCGGCAAGGCGCAGGACGGAACGATGACGGCGGGCAACGACAGCCGCACCATCGCGACCTTCGCCGTGATCGCCCTGCTGATCCTCGGCATGGCGGTCGTGAACTTCACCAACCTGGCGACGGCGCGGGCCAGCCAGCGGGCGCGCGAGGTCGCGCTGCGCAAGGTGCTCGGCGCGACCCGCAAGCAGCTCGTCGTCCAGTTCGTCAGCGAATCGATCCTGATCTCGGCGGTCTCGATGCTGATCGCACTCGCGCTCGTCGAGCTGCTGGTGAAGCCGTTCGCCGCGTTCCTCGGCGCGGGCCTCGACCTGCGATATTTCGGAAGCGGCGGAATCCTGCTGCCGGCGATCCTCCTGACCTTCCTGGTCGGCATCATGAGCGGGCTCTACCCGGCCTTCTTCCTGTCGCGCTTCCAGCCCGCGCAGGTGCTCAAGGCCAACCGCTCGGCCGCGGAAACGCCCGGCTCCGGACGGCTTCGGACCGCGCTCGTGGTGCTGCAGTTCGCGGTCTCGATCGGGCTCATCGTGTGCACCGCGGTGATTTACGCGCAAACGGTCTACGCTCGTTCGGCCGATCCCGGGTTCAAGCGCGACCACATCATGCAGATGGACGAGCTCAGCCGCGCCCAGCTCTATGATCGGGGCGAAGCGATCGTCGAGCAGATGAAGCGCCTGCCCGGCGTCGTGGCCGTCGGCCGCACGACGATCGGCGTCGACACCGACAATACCAGCAACACCTCGCTGATCCCTCCGGGTACCAGCCAGGAGGTCAGCATCGGCCAGTACCAGGTCGACGAGGGATTCCTCGGCGCGATGGGCATGAAGCTCGTCGCCGGGCGCTGGTTCGACCCGAACCGGCCGATGGACGACATGACCACGCCCTATCCGCGCGACGAGGCTCTCGAGCGCGCGCTCGCGGCGCGCGGCGTCAACGTGGTGTTGAACGAGCTCGCCGTCAAAAAACTCGGCTTCAAGTCGCCGCAGGACGCGGTCGGCAAGGTCGTCAGGAGCGAGATCTTCGGTCCGGACACGGGCCTGACCAGCATCAACGTCATCGGCGTCGTCGGCGACGCGCGGTTCCGCTCGGTGCGCACGCCGATCGACCCGATCATGTTCCAGAACGTCAACAAGGGCCTCGGAATCATGATCATCCGCTACCGGGGCAACCCGGCCACGATGCGCTCGGCGGTCGAGCGGCAGTGGAAGCAGATCAGCAACGAGATCCCGTTCAGCGCCGAGTTCAGCGAGGACGTGATGGCCGAGCTCTACCAGGCCGAGGACGCGCGCGCGCAGATTTTCGCCGCGTTCGCGCTGCTCGCGGTGATCATCGGCTGCCTCGGCCTGTTCGGCCTCGCCGCGTTCACCGCGGAGCGCCGGACCAAGGAGATCGGCATCCGCAAGGTGCTCGGCGCGCGCACCCGCGACATCGTCCGGTTGCTGGTGTGGCAGTTCAGCCGCCCGGTGCTGATCGCCAACCTGATAGCGTGGCCGGTCGCCTGGTGGCTGATGCGCGATTGGCTCAACGGGTTCGACGACCGCATCGCGCTCGGCCCGACGCCGTTCCTGGTCGCAGCGGCGATCGCGCTCGGGATCGCGGTCGCGACGGTGGTCGGTCACGCAGTCAAGGTCGCCCGCGCCAACCCGATCCACGCGCTGCGCTACGAATGATGTGCAGCTGACTGTCGAGCGGCGACGGAGGGTGGAGGCCCGAGCCGGAATCGAACCGGCGTGCAAGGATTTGCAGTCCTCTGCGTAACCACTCCGCCATCGGGCCGGGGAGAGGGGCCTTTGTGGCGCGCTTGCCGTAAGGGTCAAGGGGCAAGCGCTCTCGCGCGATGCGCCGCCCATGCTATTCGCGGGCACCGAGGCGGCGCGAATCGGCCTTCCTCGGTTGCGGAGCTTTTGATCCATGAGTGGCCAATCGCCGTCGAACGCCAGCCGCGCCAATGCTCCGGCCTTGTCCGAGCACGAGGGGATGCTGCTGGCGCTGATCATTCGCCAGCAGCCCGCGACGGCGTACAAGCTGCTCAAGATTTTCGAGAATTCCCCGGTCACGTCGATCAACGCGAGCAAGGGACAGCTATATCCCGCGATCCGCCGCCTGAAGGAGCGCAAGCTGATCGCCGCGCGCAAGGTCCGCGGCGACGGCCGCAACGTCGAGGAGCTCGAAGTCACCAGGCTTGGCCAGGCAGCGGTTCGCGAATGGGTGATGGACGTGTCGGAAAACCACGTGGTGCTCGATGACCCGCTGCGGACGCGGATCCTGTCGCTCGACCTGCTGTCGAGAGAAGAGCGGCTGGAATGGGCTGCCCGGGCCAAGGAGCTGGTGAAAAAGCGCGGGGAGGCGATCGAGGCCTACAACCGCAGCGTCAGCGTGCCCTATCAGGCCTTCGTGCATCGCGGCGCGATGGAAATGGTCGACTCCAAGGCCGAGTGGCTCGACGAGCTGCTCTACCATATCGCCCGCGGCGACTAGACGGTCGCGCGCACGACGGCGTGGTCACAGTGCGAGCATCGGAAACTCTCTCGGTCGAGACCATGCGGCTCTGCCTGCGGCCGGTCCGCGCGGCTGACGCCGCCCGCACCGCGGAGCTGGTCACGCCGGACGTTTCGGACAATCTGCTGACCTGGCCGTGGCCGATGAGCCGCGCCGCCGCGGCCGAGCGCATCCGGGTTGCCCAGGCCCGCCTGCGCGCGCGCCGCGCGGTCAATTTCGCGATCATCGCGAAGGACGATGGGCAACTCGTCGGCTGGATGGGCCTGACCCTGGAAGCCGATGGCAGCGCGCGGCTGGGATATTGGCTCGGGTCGCAATATCGCAACCGCGGGCTGACGAGAGAGGCGGCGCGAAGCGCGATTCCGCCGGCCGCCGATTACCTGGGAATCGACGAGGTCATCGCCGAGGTTTTCGAGCGCAACGCGGCGTCGATCGCCGTGCTCGAGGCGCTTGGCTTCCGCCGGCTCGGACCGTGCGAAATTCTCGTTCCGCGCACGCAGCGGGCGGAGCAGGGCTGGCGCTATGCGCTGCGCGTTGATCCGGCTCGACCGCCGTCCGCTCCCAAGGGTGCGTGACCGGTCCGCGGCGCTCCGCGATGTCTAGCGCGCAGATGACGCTGTGTATCGGTGGCCGCCGCTGAATCGCGGGGCGCCGCACTCCGCGGCCAGAAGCTCGAATATGCAGTGCGCCGCCCGCGAGACCGACCCGTCGAAATAATCCTCGGCGAATTGCCGCATGGCTTCGCGCCGGGCATCGACGATGCTGATCGCGGGCGCGTAGACGAAGAATTTCCCGCTCGGTCCGTCGCGCGCGCT
>DASTID010000227.1:0-5503 GCA_035717905.1 Sphingomicrobium sp.
GGTCAGCGTTCCGATCTGGTTGACCTTGATCAGGATCGAATTGGCGATTCCGTCGTCGATTCCTTTCTGAAGCCGCGCGACGTTGGTCACGAACAGATCGTCGCCGACCAGCTGCATCCGGTCGCCGAGCCGCTCGGTCAGGAGCTTCCACCCCGCCCAATCGTCCTCCGCCATGCCGTCCTCGATCGACGCGATCGGATAGGCCGAGGCGAGCTGCGCGAGGAAATCGGCGTTGTCGGCTGACGAAAGCGTCTTGCCCGCGCCCGTCATGCGGTAGGCGCCGTCGCGGAAATATTCACTCGCAGCGCAATCGAGCGCGAGCAGAACATCGCCGCCGGGATTGTAGCCGGCGCTCTCGATGGCCTTGAGAATGAAGTCGAGCGCCTCCTCGGCCGTGTCGATCTTGGGCGCGAAGCCGCCTTCGTCGCCGACCGACGTCGATAGTCCGGCCGAATGCAGGGCGCTCTTCAGCGCATGGAAGATTTCGGCGCCGCAGCGCAGTGCTTCGGCGAAGCTCGGCGCTCCGACCGGCATCACCATGAACTCCTGGAAGTCGATGCCATTGTCGGCGTGCACGCCGCCGTTGAGGATGTTCATCATCGGCACCGGCAAAAGATTTGCCTCCGCCCCTCCGACGTAGCGGTAGAGCGGCTCGCCCGCGGATTTCGCGGCCGCTTTGGCGGTCGCGAGGCTCACCCCGAGGATCGCGTTGGCGCCGAGCCGGCCCTTGTTCGGCGTGCCGTCTAGCGCGATCAGCGCCTGGTCGAGCGCGACCTGGTTGCTGGCGTCGCGCCCGGCGATCGCGCCGGCGATCTCGCCGTTGACGTTGGCGACCGCCTTGCCGACGCCCTTGCCGCCCCACCGGCTCTTGTCGCCGTCGCGCAGCTCGACCGCTTCGTGGGCGCCGGTCGAAGCGCCCGACGGTACCGCCGCACGGCCCATGCTGCCGTCGTCCAGGGCCACGTCGACTTCGATCGTGGGATTGCCGCGGCTGTCGAGAATCTGGCGCGCGTGGACGGCGGCGATTGCGGTCATGGCTTTCCTTCTTGCGGAGGCGTAACAATATCGGGGTATGGGAATGGCCTATAAGCGGGGCGTCGGAGCGTGCAACTTTCGGCCCCACGCGCAGGAACGAAGGCCATGCGCCAAGGTTGAATCGGCAAAGGAGGTACCGGCCCCATGCAACCGACCGCTGACGACCAGACTGATGATCTTCCCGAAGGCACCGACACCGTGATCGAGGGCGCCGCCAACAGCGGCTCCATCTCGACCGACCGCTCGACCGCCGGCGGCGGAACGGTCACGATCGAGGACACGGCGCTGGTGAGAGAAACGGAGATTCCCGCGCCGAGCGCTGTTGCCGAACGCCCCGTCAGAGGCAGCGGAAGCCCGGAAAGCGGGCTTGCCGACCGCTTCCGCAGCGGCCGCGAAAAGATCGCGTCGCAGGCCGGCGAACGCGCGCGCGGCCTCGTCAGCCAGGGCCTCGAGCGCACCGCCGAAACCTTGGCGAATGTCTCCAAGATGGTCGGCGACACCGCCGATGGGATCGAGGAGCGCCTTGGTGCCGATTACGGCGACTATGCCCGGCGCGCCGCCGGCGCGATCGAGAGTGCCGCCAGCACCATCGCCGAGAAGGATCCCGACGAGCTGATCGAGGACACCCGCAATTTCGTTCGCAACAGCCCGGGAATCGCGCTCGCCGGAGCCGCGGTCGTCGGGTTCGTCGTTGCGCGGCTGCTCAAGAGCGGCATAGCGGCCGATCGCGATGACGAGGACGAGGACGACCGCGACTGATGCTCAAGCCGAGCGACGACATCCAGCCCCAGCCCGAGCGGCCGGTCGGCGAGCTGGTTCACCAGCTGGTCGAGGACGGCAAGGCGTATGCGCGAGCGGAGCTGGCCGTCGCCAAAGCCACCGCCACGGCCAAGGGCAAGGCGCTGGCGATCCCCGCCGCGCTGCTGCTGGGCGCGCTGATCGTGCTCCAGTCGGCAATCACCGTGCTTGCACTGACCGTGTTCGCGGCGCTGTTGTGGCCGCTCGGCACCATCCTCGCCGGGCTCGTCGCTTTCCTGCTGTTCCTCGTAATTGCCGGCGGTCTTTCCTGGTACGCCGTGCAGCGCGTGAAGCGAACGTGGTGACGGAGTCGCCCGAGATCGCCGCGGCCCGCATCGAGGCGGAACGCGCCCGCGCCCGGCTCATGGCCAGCGCGCAGGAGCTTCAGGAGCGCGTCAGCCCCAGGACCCTGACGCGCGATGCATGGGAAGGCGCCAAGTCCAAGGGCGCGGACCTGGTCGAGGACGCGGTCGACGCGGTGCGCGCTCGCCCGGTCACCGCGACCGGCGTCGTCGCCGCGCTCGTCCTGTTTCTCGCCCGCGAGCCGCTGATCGACCTCGCCGGCAAGCTCGCCGGCGGCGTCTCGACCAAACGCGCCGCCAAAAAATCGAGGAAACGCAAGCAACCCCAGACGGAGGCAGTCGAATGACCGACTTTGAATCGAGCACGGATGCGGAGGACGACAGCCGCGGCGCCCGCCAGCGCGCGATCGAGGCTTATGAGAGCGCCGGCCGCAAGGCCGCCGACACGCTCGGCGAAGCGCCGCTGCTCGCTCTGGCCGGGGGCATCGCCGCCGGCGCCCTGATCGCCGCTCTCCTGCCGCGCACCGACACCGAGCGCCGGCTGGTGCGCCCGACCGCGCGCCGCGTGCGCGATACCGCGCGCGCGGCTGCGCGTGCGGCCAAGGACACCGGCTCGCAGCGGCTCAATGACCTCGGCCTCACCCGCGAAAAGGGCGAGGAGACGATCCGCTCGCTGCTCGACGGCGTAACCGATGCCGCCAAGGCCTCGGGCCAGGCGGCGCTCGACGCTGCCCGCAAGCAGAGCTGAAACCGGCGCGGATGAGCAAGCTGCACCTGGTGTTCGGCGGCCGCGTCAAGGACCCGCGCGGCCTCGACTTCGACCTCGATACGATCGACCTCGTCGGGATCTACGACAGCTACGCCGCCGCCGAGGACGCGTGGCGCGGCCGCGCCCAGCGCACGGTCGACGATGCCGAGATGAAATATGTCGTCGTGCACCTGCACCGGCTGCTCGAGCCGGACTCCGAGGGCATCGCGCGGCCGAAGGCGGCGGCTCAGGCCGAGCGGTAGCGCCACAGTAGCAGCGGCCGCTGCAGCAGCAGCCCAGCCGCGAACCCGCCGACGTGCGCCGGCGTCGCGAGCAGATAGCCCTGCCCGCCGGCGAGCCAGCCCATCATCAGCTGCAGCACGATCCACGACACCATCAGCCACAAGGCGTTGATCCAGCGGTTGACCGTGGGCGAGCCGGTGATCCGCCGCGGCCGGCCGAAGCTCAGCGAAAAGGCGCCGATGACGGCGCTGATCGCGCCGCTCGCGCCGACCATCGGCACGGTCGACAGCGGCCCCGCGAGCCACTGCGCGGCCGCCGCGGCGTAGGCGCCGACGAGATAGAGCGTGATGAGACCCGTGCGGCCGAGCACCCGTTCGATCGCCATCCCGCACCAGACGAAGATCAGCAGGTTGAAGCCGAGATGGATCAGGCCCGAGTGGACCAGCGTCGCGGTCAGCGGCGTCAGCACCGCGGGAACCGCGGCCCACGGCACCGCGGCGCCGCTGAACCGCGCCGGGATGAAGCCCATCACCAGCGCCGCCGTATCGGCCGAGGCAAGCGCCGCCGCGACCAGCCAGGCCAGCGCCGTCAGGACGGTGATCGCGACGGTCGCGGTGCGCGGGATCCGGTCGGTCAAACGAACTCGATCTTCTTGATCTCGTAATAGCGGTCGCCCGACGGCGTCGACACCTCGACCTCGTCGCCCTTCTGGCGGCCGATCAGCGCGCGTCCGAGCGGCGAATTATAGCTGATGCGCCCCTGGTTGGCGTCGGCCTCGACCTGCCCGACGAGCTGATATTTGACCTTCTTGTCGTCCTCGTCCTTCAAGGTGACCGTCGCGCCGAACACGACCTTGTCGCCCGACAGGGTCGTCGGATCGATCACCATCGCGCGGCTCAGCCGGTCCTCGAGGTCGGCGATGGTCGCCTCGACCTGGCCCTGGCGCTCCTTCGCCGCATGATATTCGGCGTTTTCCGACAGGTCGCCGTGGGCGCGCGCTGCCTCGATCGCCTCGACGATCGCCGGTCGCTCCTCGATGCGCAGCCGCCGCAGCTCGTCGTTGAGCTTGCGGTGGCCCTCTTCCAGCATCGGCACCTTGTCGGCACTCGCCATTGTCGAAACCCTTTTCAAAAACCGGCTTCAGCGTGGCCATCGGGCCCGCGGCTGAAGCGCAAAGATGTGATGGAAGCCTTCCTTCAGGAGGCGGAATAATAAGATTGGAGCGAGCCGACTGCAAGCGCATGGCCGCGCACCGCCTCGATCGCCCGCGCCGCGGCAAGGCTCGCCGCGGCCGTCGTGAAATACGGCACGCGCTTGGCCAGCGTCGTCGTGCGGATCGAATGGCTGTCCTTGAGCGACTGCCAGCCCTCGGTGGTGTTGAACACCAAAGCGACGTCACCGTCGAGCAGCTTGTCGACGATGTGCGGCCGCCCCTGCGCGACCTTGTAGACGGTCTCGACCGGCAAGCCCTTTGCCTGAAGATGCGCGGCGGTGCCAGCGGTCGCGATGATCGCGAAGCCGAGCTCGACCAGCTTCTCGACCGCCGGGACGATATGGTCCTTGTCGGCGTCCTTGACCGACACGAACGCCGTCCCGCCCTGCGGCAGGACCATCCCCGCGCCGAGCAGGGCCTTGGCGAAGGCGATGTCGAAATCCTTATCGATTCCCATGACTTCGCCGGTGCTCTTCATTTCCGGCCCAAGCACCGGATCGGTGCCGGGGAAGCGCGCGAACGGGAACACCGGGCCCTTGACTGCGATATAGTCGAGGTCGCGCGGCATCTCGTCCATCCCGGCGATCGGCTCTCCGGCCATCACCCGCGCCGCGATCTTGGCGACCGGCCGACCAATCGCCTTGGCGACGAACGGCACCGTGCGGCTGGCGCGCGGATTGACTTCGATCAGGTAGACATCCTCGTCCTTGACCGCGAACTGGACGTTCATCAGCCCCTTGACCTTGAGCGCCAGCGCCAGCTCCCTGGTCTGCCGCTCGATCTCGGCGACGATCCTGGGCTCGAGGCTGTGCGGCGGGATCGCGCAGGCGCTGTCGCCCGAATGCACGCCCGCCTCCTCGATATGCTGGAGCACGCCGCACACGACCACGTCCTTGCCGTCGCAAATCGCGTCGACGTCGACCTCGATCGCGTCGCGCAGATAGCGGTCGATCAGCACCGGGCTGCGGCCCGACACTTGCACCGCGGTCGCGATATAATGGTCGAGCTGCTGCGGCCCGTCGACCACCTCCATCCCGCGCCCGCCGAGCACGTAGGAGGGCCGCAGGAGCACCGGATAGCCGATCCGTTCGGCCACCCGCAGCGCCTCGTCGCGGCTGCGCGCGATGCCGTTGGCCGGCTGCTTGAGGTTGAGCCGCGAGACCA
>DASTID010000228.1:0-4025 GCA_035717905.1 Sphingomicrobium sp.
TCGGCATCGCCGGCGGCTCGGGGATCACGCCGGTCATCTCGCTGATCAAGACGCTGCTCGGCGAGGAGCCGGACAGCCGGTTCACCTTGCTCTACGGCAACCGCGACAGTTCCTCGATCATCTTCCTGGAAGCGCTCGCCGGCCTCAAGGACAAGCACCTCGGCCGGCTCGAAATCTATCATTTCCTCGATGCGGAGGAGCAGGAGATCGCGCTGTTCAACGGCATGCTCGACCGGACGCGCTGCGAGGAGGCGATTGCGCATCTGGTCCCTGACGCTGCCGAGGTCGACGGCTGGTTCATTTGCGGACCCGGGCCGATGATGGACGGCGCCGAAGGCGCGCTGCTCGACCGCAACATCGCCAGGGAGCGGATCCACATCGAGCGCTTCACCGCCGACCGGCCGCCGGAAGCGGTGGCGCAGGAAATCGCCCAGCTGCAGACCGAGGCGGAAGGAGTCAGCGTCTCGGTCACGCTCGACGGCCGGACCCGCCGCGTGCCGTTCACGGCGGGCAATATCCTCGACAGCGCGCGCGCGGCGGGGCTTCCCGCGCCGTTCGCGTGCAAGGCCGGGGTGTGCGCGACCTGCCGCGCCCAGGTCACCAGCGGCAAGGTCGAGATGGCGGCGCGCTATGGCCTGACCGACGAGGAAGTCGCGGCCGGCTATGTGCTGACGTGCCAGTCGGTCCCAGTCGGCGACGGCGTCGCGGTGGATTACGACGCTTAGTCGCGCTAATCGCCGTCGCATGCTCACCCGCACCGACGAGAGGGCCCGCGGCCTTGCCGATCTTCCGCCCGTCGCCAACGATTCGCTGATCGCGCTGATCGGCATGGTCAACGCCGACCCGAGGCCCGACAAGATCGACGTGGGCGTCGGCGTGTTCCGCGACGGCGCCGGGAACACGCCGATCCTGAAAGTGATCAAGGAGGCCGAGCAGCGCCTTCACGACACGCAGGAGAGCAAGGCCTATCTCGGCAGCGCGGGCGACAAGCGTTTCGCCGAGCTGCTGCGCCCGATCCTGCTCGGCGACCAGGCCGAGGACTCGCGGATAGTCGGGGTGCAGACGCCGGGCGGTTGCGGCGCGCTGCGCCTCGGCTTCGAGCTGATCGCCGCCGCGAACCCCAAGGCGCGGGTGCTCATGGGCTCGCCGACCTGGCCCAACCACCCGCCGATCGCGCGCGCCGTCGGCCTCGAGATCGTCGATTACGCTTATTACGAGCGCGGCCAGGCGGCCGTCCGTTTCGAGGACATGGCCGCGGCTCTCGAGGCGGCCGAACCGGGCGACGTCGCGCTGCTCCACGGCTGCTGCCACAATCCGACGGGCGCGGACCTGACCGACGATCAGTGGCGCGAGGTTGCGCGGCTGGTCGCCGATCGCGGGCTGATCCCGTTCGTCGACATCGCCTACCAGGGCTTTGGCCGCGGCCTCTACGAGGATGCGTTCGGCGTTCGCCTGATGCTTTCCTCGTGCGACGAAGTGGTCGTCGCGCAGAGCTGCGACAAGAATTTCAGCGTCTATCGCGATCGCGTCGGCTCGCTGTGGATCAAGACGCCGTCCGCCGAGGCGAGCGCGAGGGCGATGGGCCACGTGTTCCAGATCGCACGCGAGATGTGGTCGATGCCGCCCGATCACGGGGCGGCGGCGGTGCGGATCATCCTCGGCGATCCGGAGCTTAGGCAGCGCTGGCTCGGTGAGCTGAAGGGCATGCGCGACCGGATCAATTCGGTGCGCCAGCGGATCGCCGCGGCCGACCCGCGCCTGTCGTATATCGGCCGCCAGTACGGGATGTTCTCGATGCTTCCGCTGTCGACGGACCAAGTGCTGAAGCTGCGCGAGGACCACGCGATCTACATGGCCGAGTCCGGGCGCTTCAACGTCGTCGGCATGGCCGATCACCAGATCGACCGATTTACTACCGCCGTGGTCGAGGCGCTGGACGCCTGATCGTGGCTGAGCGCGACCCCGGCAAGGTTTCCGCGGACGTGGATTGGCGCGAGGTCGCGAGGCTGGTGCTGACCAGTCGCGAGATGGACCGGATCGAGGAAGAGGAGCTCGTCCCGGCCCGCAAGGTGCTCTACCAGTTCTCGGCGCGCGGCCACGATTTGGCGCAGGTGCTGCTCGGCTTGCAGCTAAAGGACGGCGACGGAGTGTTCGGTTATTACCGCTCGCGGCCGCTGCTGCTCGCGCTCGGGGTGCCGCTCGCCGATGCGCTCGGTTCGGGAATGGGCCTCGCCGGCGGCTATTCCGACGGCCGCGACATCGGCGTGGTGTTCAATTATCCCAATCCCGGCGGCGCGCACGCGCTGCCGATGTGTGGCGGGGTCGGCGCGCAATATACGCCGGCGGCTGGCTGGGCGCAGGCGATCGATTACAAGCGCAAGACATTGAAAGAAGGACCGGAAGACTCGATCGCGCTGGTGCTTGGCGGCGATGCGAGCTGCGCGACGGGTGGATTTTGGTCCGCGCTAACTATTGCAACGACACAATCTTTGCCGCTGCTCATCTACATCGAGGACAACGGCTACGGCATCTCGGTGCCGTCGGATTATCAGACGCCGGGCAAGGACATCGCCGCCAATCTCGCGCGCTTCGCTGGTCTGACGATCTTCAACGGCGACGGCACCGACCCGGCGGAGGCGGCGACGCTGGTCGCGCGCGCCCTCGGCCACGTCCGCCGGCAGCGCGCGCCGGCGCTGCTGCGGCTGACCGTCCCGCGGCTCGAAGGCCACAGCGCGCAGGACACCCAGGCCTACAAAAGCGAGGCCGAGATCGCGGCGGAATGGGCGCGCGACCCGCTGCCGAAGCTGAAGGCGCATGCGGCGAAAATTCAGATCGGCGAAGAGCAATGGGCGGACCTCGAGCGCGAGACCGCCTGGCAGGTTCAGGCGGCGGTCGCTGACGCCGAGGCGCGCGGCGTTTCCTCGCCCGACAGGGTCACGTCGAATGTCTTCTACGAGGGCGAGCTGCAGCAGGTCGGCGGCTTGTGGAACAGCGGCTACCAGCCGCCGCCGTCGACCAACGCGCCGGCTCCTTCGGGCCAGCGCATCAACATGGTGACGGCGATCCGCCGGGTGCTCGACCAGGAGCTCGAGGCCAACCCGCGCGTGCTGCTGTTCGGCGAGGACGTCGGTCCGAAGGGCGGGGTCCATGCGGTGACGCTGGGCTTGCAGGACAAATTCGGCGTTAGCCGCGTGTTCGATACCTCGCTCAACGAGGAGGGGATCGTCGGCCGCGCGGTCGGCATGGCGCTCGCCGGGCTGATGCCCGTGCCCGAAATCCAGTTCCGCAAATATGCCGAACCGGCGACCGAGCAGATCCACGATTGCGGGACGATGCGCTGGCGCACCAACAACCGCTTCGCCGCGCCGATGGTGCTGCGCGTGCCGGGCGGCTTCTTCAAGTGCGGCGACCCGTGGCACTCGATGACCAACGAGGTCGAGTTCGTGCACAATCCCGGCTGGAAGGTCGCGGTGCCGTCGAACGCCGAGGACGCGGTCGGCCTGCTGCGCGGCAGCCTGCGCGGCAACGACCCGGTGATCTTCTTCGAGCATCGCGCCATGCTCGACGAGGCCTGGGCGCGGCGGCCGTGGCCGGGCGACGATTATGTGCTGCCGTTCGGCCGGGCGAAAAAGACGCGCGAGGGCGATGCGATCACCATCGTCACCTGGGGCGCGATGGTGCCGCGCTGCGAGGCGGCGGCGGAAGGCATCGACGCCGACGTCATCGACCTCAGGACGCTGCAGCCGTGGGATCGCGACATGGTGCTCGACAGCGTCCGCCGCACGCGCCGCTGCCTGATCGTCCACGAGGATCTGCGCACCGGCGGCTTCGGCGCGGAGATCGCGGCGGTGGTCGCCGACGAAGCGTTCCTCGACCTCGATGCGCCGGTGGCGCGGGTGACCATGCCCGACATCCCGAGCCCGCATCACCCGAAGCTGATGGAGTGGGCGCTTCCGGGTCCCGAGCAAATTCGCGCCGAGATCGACCGGCTGGTGGGATTCTGACTTGATCGAGGTCCGCGTTCC
>DASTID010000229.1:0-2063 GCA_035717905.1 Sphingomicrobium sp.
GCCAATCTCGCGCGCGCCGAGCAGTCGCTGCTGTTCCTCAACCGCCGCGGCTTCGCGCCGCTGACCCTGTGCCGCCACTGCGGCCACCGCTTCCAATGCCCGAACTGCACCGCGTGGATGGTCGAGCACCGGCTGATGCACCGGCTCGCCTGCCACCATTGCGGGCACGTGATGCCGCCGCCGGACAAATGTCCGGAGTGCGGCACCGAGGACAGCCTCGTGCCGTGCGGACCGGGCGTCGAGCGCATTGCCGACGAGATCGCCGCCTTGTTCCCGGACGCGCGTACGGCGATCGTCACGTCCGACACCATCTGGTCGCCGCAGCGCGCCGCCGAGTTCGTCGCGGCGATGGAGGCGAAAGAGATCGACATCGTCGTCGGCACGCAGCTCGTCACCAAGGGCTATCACTTCCCCAACCTGACGCTGGTCGGCGTGGTCGACGCCGACCTCGGCCTCGCCGGCGGCGACCTCCGCGCGGCCGAGCGCAGCTTCCAGCAGATCCAGCAGGTCGCGGGCCGCGCCGGCCGCGGCGACAAGCCGGGGCGCGTGTTCGTCCAGACGCACGATCCGCAAGCGCCGGTGATCGCCGCGCTGGTGTCCGGCGATGGGCCGGGCTTCTATGCCGCGGAAACCGAGGCGCGGCGCGAGGCGGCGATGCCGCCGTTCGGCCGCCTCGCCGCGATCGTCGTCTCGGCCGAGCAAGCCGCCGAGGCCGAAGAGCTCGCGCGCCGCATCGGCCATGCCGCGCCCGCGGTCGAGGGCATGGCTGTGTTCGGCCCCGCCCCCGCCCCGCTGGCGATGCTCCGCGGGCGCCACCGCCAGCGGCTGCTGGTCCACGCCCGCCGCAGCCTCGACGTCCAGGACGTCATCCGCGACTGGCTCGCCGCGCTCGAATGGAGCGCCAGGGTCCGCGTCTCGGTCGACGTGGATCCGTACAGCTTCCTCTAGTCGGCGATTGCGCGCCGGCCGCGCGCCCACATCGGCTGCACCAGCTCGCCGCGGCGGATCGCGAGCCTGAGGAGCCACAGGCCGAAGATGGTCGCCACCACCATCGCGATCACCGACGCCTCGAGGCCGAAGCCGTCGCCGGTGAGCAGCGGCGGGCCGCTCAGCCGCGCATCGACCATCCCGTTCACCTGCGTCCCCGACACGGGAATATCGTACACCTCGCCTTGGGTGAAATTCCACGCCGCGTGAAGCCCGATCGGCAGCCACAGGCTGCGCGTCAGCATATAGGCCGCGCCGAGCATCACCCCCGCCTCGAGCGCGATGCCGACCGCGGCGATGAGGCTGGCGTGCGGGTTCATGAGATGTGCCGCGCCGAAGAACGCCGAGGTCAGCAGCAGCGCGAACCAGCTGCCGCCGAATTCCTCGAGCCAGCGGAACAGGACGCCGCGGAACAATATCTCCTCGGACACCCCGGCGAAGATCGCGGCGCCGAAGAGGGCCGCGAACAGCCCGCTGAAGTCGCCGAGGCCGACAATGCGGTAGATCCCGAGCGCCGCGGCGACGAGCACCGCGAGGGAGAAGATAAGCGCTCCGCCGATCAGCCCTGCCAGTAGGTGGTGCACGGCCATGGGGTCACGGAACTCATTGCGCGGCCTGGCGCCGAGCCTGGCGATGACGAAGACGTAGAGCAGAATCAGGATCGGCAGCGCGACGAGGTCGACCTTGAGCTCGAAGGTCAGCCCGGGCAGCGGCGGCAAAGCGAACTTTGCAATGATGCCCGCGGCGGCAATGCCGAGCACGACAAGCCCGACGGCGATCACCATCGCGACCAGCGGAAAATCGACGATCCGCCGCCACAGCGGCTTGCCGCCGCTCATCCCCATTTCGATCGTCGCCATGCCCCTCCCCTTCGCCCCGGCTGTTGAGCCGAAGCCGAGCGAGGCGGCAAGCGCTTATTCGACCAACGGCAGCTCGGGGGATCGCTCGCCGCACCCTTCGGCGGCGAGCAGCTTGCGCTTGCGGTCGAGCCCGCCGCCATAGCCGCCGAGCGAGCCGTCGCTGCGGATTACGCGATGGCACGGGATCAGCACCGCGACATGGTTGTCGCCATTGGC
>DASTID010000230.1:0-2476 GCA_035717905.1 Sphingomicrobium sp.
CGAGATGTCGGACATCTGGTCCGCCGAAAACCGCTACCGCATCTGGTGGCGGATCGAGGTGTTCGCGGCCGAAGCGATGGGCAGGATCGGCATGATCCCGGCCGAGGATGCGGCGACGATCCGCGCGGCTTACGACGACGACGCGCTCGGCGACATCGACGTGCCGGCGATCGACGCGATCGAGGCGGTCACCAAACATGACGTGATCGCCTTCCTCACCTGGACGGGCGACAAGCTCGGGCCGGAAAAGCGCTGGCTGCACCAGGGCATGACCAGCTCGGACGTGCTCGACACCGCGCTCGCGGTGCAGTTGAAGCAGGCGGCAGAACTGCTGATCGCCGACCTCGATGCGCTGCTCGAAGTACTCAAGCGTCGTGCGCTCGAGCACAAGATGACCCCGACCATCGGGCGCAGCCACGGCATCCACGCCGAGCCGGTAACGTTCGGGCTCAAGCTCGCGCAGGCCTATGCCGAGTTCGCCCGCAATCGTGCCCGGCTCAAGGCCGCGCGCGACGACATCGCCACCTGCGCCATCTCGGGCGCCGTCGGGACCTTCGCCAACATCGACCCGCGCGTTGAGGCGCATGTCGCCGCCGAGCTCGGCCTCGCACCCGAGCCGGTCTCGACCCAGGTGATCCCGCGCGACCGCCACGCCATGTTCTTCGCGACGCTGGGCGTGATCGCTTCGTCGATCGAGCGGCTGGCAGTCGAAATCCGGCATCTGCAGCGCACCGAAGTGCTCGAGGCCGAGGAATATTTCTCGCCCGGCCAGAAGGGCAGCTCGGCGATGCCGCACAAGCGCAATCCGGTGCTGACCGAGAATTTGACCGGCCTCGCGCGCATGGTGCGCGGCTATGTCACGCCGGCGCTGGAGAATGTCGCCCTCTGGCACGAGCGCGACATTTCGCATTCGTCGGTCGAGCGATTCATTGGGCCGGATGCGACGATCACCCTCGATTTTGCGCTGGCGCGGCTGACCAGCGTCGTCGACAAGCTGCTCGTCTATCCCGATCGCATGCGGAAGAATCTCGACCGGATGGGCGGTCTGATCCACTCGCAGCGGGTTTTGCTCGCGCTGACGCAGGCGGGGCTGAGCCGCGAGCAGGCGTACTCGCTCGTCCAGCGCAACGCGATGAAGGTATGGGAGTCGGACGGCGCGCTGTCGTTGCTCGACCTGCTCAAGAGCGATCCGGATGTGGCGCAGCGCCTGTCGGCCGAAGAGCTGGAGCGGCTGTTCGACCTCGACTATCACCTGAATCAGGTCGACACGATTTTCGACCGGGTGTTCGGCGCGTCGGCCTAACCGTTTCAGGCATCACCATTTTTCGTGTGCAGCGAGCGCCAAGGCCGCTATGCTGCGGCAGTCTTGGACCGGGGGGTCGATGGAAACGGTTGAGGAAACGCTGCTCGAGCATCGCGAAGCGCCGACGCAGTCCGCGGGCGTGCAGGCCGGCGCCTATCTGCTGGAATTGTCGAGCGACTGGATCGTGCTTCGGGCGTCGGAGAACGTCCATCATCTGCTTGGCGAATCGCATGTGACGCTGATCGGCGAACCGCTCGGCCGCTTCGTCCATTCCGATGCGCTCCACGATCTGCGCAACCTCTTTTCGCGCCTCAGCGGAACGCTTGGCGTCGCCCGCGCCTACCGAATCCGGCTGACCGACGAGCCCGAATTATTCGACATCGCTTTCCACCTCAGCGACGATCGCGTGCTGCTCGAGGCGCTGCCGTGCACCGGCGCGTTCGGCGAAGCGTTCGGCACCGTCGCCGGTCTGATCTCGGGACTCGCGAACAGCGACGGCCAGGCGCTGCTGGACGCCGGCGCCCGGCGCATGCGCGCGCTGACCGGCCATGACCGCGTCAGCTTGCGGATCGGTGAGCGCAGCGCGGAAAGCAGCCGCGGCGGCTTCGCGGCGGCGGCGGCCGCGGCGGAGGACCTGCCGATCCTCATCGCCGACAGTGACGCGCCGACCATCGCCCTCTTCCCGCGCACCGACGACGACAGCGCGGCGGCCGTCGCGTTGCTGCGCGCGCCGAGCGAGGAGCAGCGCGATCGGCTTGGCCGCGACGGCGTGCGCGCGCTGCTTCGCGTCCCGTTCGACGCCGATGGGCATGAAGGCGAATTCCGCTGCGACAGCCGCACGGCGCGCGCCGCGAGCCTCGAGCTCCATGCCGCTGCCGAGATATTCGCGCAGATGTTCGCCGCGCGGCTCGAGATCGACCGCCTCAAGAGGGGCCCATCAAAGTAGTACTTCGATGGCTTCCCAAGGGAAGCTGATCAGCCGCCGATAAAATCGCGGACGCGGCTGAAGAAGCCCTTCGTCGCCGGGCATTCGTCGCCGGTTTCGGTCTCGCGGAATTCCTCGAGCAGCCGCTTTTGCTCTTTCGACATGCGCGTCGGGGTCTCGACCAGGATGCGCGCGACGAGGTCGCCGCGGCCGCGGCCGTTGAGCACGCTCATCCCCGCGCCGCGGTG
>DASTID010000231.1:0-5663 GCA_035717905.1 Sphingomicrobium sp.
GCCGGCTTGATCCTTCGAGACGCCGCTTCGACTTCGCTCAGCGGCTCCTCAGGATGAGCGGATCAGCTCACTACCGCTCATCCTGAGGAGCGGCTGAGTAAGCGAAGCGCATCGAAGACGCGTCTCGAAGGACGGTGCTTAAGCAGCAGCCTGGAGGTCGACCTTCTCGACCCACTCGGGCCAGAACACCGGCTCGCGGCTCGACCAGCCGGGCGCGGTCGCGGCGCTCTCGCTGATCGACTGCAGGAGGATCCGCCGGCGATCGGGATGGAGGTGCGGCAGCGCGGCGGCGGCGCAGAAGGCCGCGGGCAGCCACGGCCGCGCGGCGGCGCCGATCAGCCGCTCGTAAAGGAAGCGATAAGCGGCGAAATTGGGCAGGCGGTCCTGGCCGAGATCGAACGCCGAGATGGTGATCAGCATGCCGATGAACGGATCGATCATGTCGAGGCCGCTGTCGTCGGGCACCTGGAGCCTCAAATGGTCGAGCTGCTTGTAGAGCCGCGCCTGGGCGCGGATCGACGCGGCTTCGCCCTCGTCGCGGGCCCAGCATTCGAGCGGGTCGCGGCGTCCATAGGCCACGTCGAGCGACCGGCGGATGTAGCGCTGCGTCGCTTTCGGGAAGCTCGCAAACTCCTTCATCTCCGAGATCAGCATCGCGCCGCTGGCCGGCTGGCTGGTCCGCGTAATCATGAACCCGACTCCTTTTGCCCGGGCAGGATCATGCGGCGGATTTGGTTTCGAGAAACTTAACCACAGTCCCACCCCCCGTTCAGATTGAATCAGAGGGGAGTCACCGGGGCAAGGCCAGAAATTGACTGGCGAGCTTAAAACTGTGGATTGTTGATTTATTGCAACGGCGATGCGTTTTTGTGACGCCGCCGTAATCTCTAGTCGGGAAAGCCCGACGAAGGCACCGGCTCGTCTTTGGCGCCGGGCTGCGAGGACGATGGGGGATCGGACGCGTCCATCGATTCATCGCTGCCGACGTCGGCCCTGGCGTCAAGGTCGTCGGGGTTGCGCTTGAGCCGCCGCTCGAGCTCCGGCTCCGGGTCGGCCGAAATCACCGCGGCGGGGTGTTTCTTGTGCTTTTTCCCGTCGTCGGACACGTGTGGGGTCTCGTCATTTGCCATTGCAAGCGTGTAACGATCGGCCGTGTTGCGCGTTCCGCCTCGCGGCGGCTTTCGACCGGCTGCGCAAGCCATTCTGCCAACGGGCAGACGGCGGTTGGCGCGGGCCGCGATTTGGGACAACAGGATGACGATGTTCATGCCTCCCCCGCCCACGCTGGAACGAACGCGGTTCAGCGACTGGCCGCTCGCGGTCAAGTCGATCCTGGGCTTCTGGGTCTTCTATGCGCTGACGGTGGTCGCGCGCGCCTTCCTCGGGTCGGACCCGTGGACGACGCTCGAGAACAAGCTGGTGGTGATCGCGCTCGGCATCGTCCTCACCGGGCTGATCTATCTGACGATCAACAGCCTCGCGGCGACCGCGCCGATCCGGCGCAAGGCGATCATCGCCGCGCTCGCATCGCTGATCGCCTCGATCGCGATGGGAGTCGCGCTGATCGTCACCGAGGACTGGTTCCGCGAGAGCCGGGAGCAGTTCCGCTTCCAGGCGCGCGAGGGATTCACCGTCGTCGAGCAGGGGCAGCAGATCCGCATCGAGCGCACCGCGCAGGAGCCGCTGGTGCTGACCATGCCCAAGCTCCACGAACTCGATCCCAACAAGCGCATTCGCTATGCCGCCGACGCGTCGGTCGTCTGGCTGTTCTTCTTCCTCGCCTGGAGCGCCTTCTACCTCGCCACCCAGGCCCAGGCGGAAGCGCTCGGCGCGCAGCGCCGGCTCGCCGACGCCGAGGGCGCCGCGCAGGCCGCGCAGGTCCGCGCGCTCCGCTACCAGGTCAATCCGCACTTCCTGTTCAACACGTTGAACTCGCTGTCGTCGCTGGTCATGACCGGCCGCACCGACCGCGCCGAGGCGATGCTGCTCGCGCTGTCGACCTTCTTCCGCACCAGCCTGTCGCTCGATCCCAGCGCCGACGTCACGCTGGCCGAGGAGATCGATCTGCAGCGGCTCTATCTCGACATCGAGAAGGCGCGCTTCCCCGACCGCCTACACGTCGAGATCGAAGTTCCGCCGGAGCTCGAGCAGGCGCGCCTGCCCGCCCTGATCCTGCAGCCGATCGTCGAGAATGCGATCAAATATGGCGTCTCGAAGAGCCGCAAGGCCGTGCTGCTGCGGATCGAGGCGCGCCACCTCGGCGATCGGCGCATGCTGCTCGAGATCAGCAACCGCCAGCGGCACGGCGGCAAGGACGAGCTCCCGGCCGCGACTCATGAGGGGACCGGCGTCGGCCTGTCGAACGTCTGCCAGCGCCTGGAAGCGCGCTTCGGAAGCCGCGGCAGCTGCCGCTTCGGGCCGATGAGCGGCGGCGGGTTCAAGGTCGCGCTGACCATGCCGGTGGAGACCAATGTCTGAATTCAAGCCCTTGCGCGTGCTGATCGCCGACGACGAGCCACTCGCGGCCGAGCGGCTGCAGCTGCTCCTCGCCCGCGCCAACGGCGCCCAGCTCGTCGGCACCGCCAGCGACGGGGATTCGGCGATCAACCTGACCGAGGCGCTGTCGCCCGACCTGCTGCTGCTCGACATCGCCATGCCCGGGCTCGACGGGATCGGGGTCGCGCGCGCGCTGGCCGCGCAAAATCCGTCGCCGGCGGTGGTGTTCGTCACCGCCTTCGACCAGTTCGCCGTCGCCGCGTTCGAGGTCGAGGCGGTCGATTATCTGATGAAGCCGGTCGACCCGGCGCGGCTGCAGCGGGCGATCGAGCGCGCCCGCGCTTACCTTGAGCAGCGGACGGCAAGGACGGCGCCGGGCAAGACGTCGGAATGGCTCGAGGAATTCTGGGCATCGGACCTCTCCGGCCTCGTCCGCATCGCGGCGCGCGACGTCGACCGGGTCTCGGCCGAGCGCGACTATATGCGATTGCACGTCGGCCGGCGCAGCTGGCTGATCCACCATTCGATGACCGCGCTCGAGGAAGGGCTCGACCCGGAGCTGTTCGTCCGTCTCCACCGCTCGGCGATCGTACGCAAGGACTTCATCACCGGCTTCAGCCGCAACGCTTCGGGCCGGTGGATCGCAAGGCTCGGCGACGGCACGGAGCAGCCGGTCGGCCGCCTCTATTCGGACCGCGTGCGGGCGATCGCGGGACGGTGACGACCGGACCACCGCGACACCCCGCGAGGGATGCCGCGGCGCCCCGGCAAGCGGCTCACTGAGCGGTAATCACGAGCGCGGCGGCGTCGAGGACGGTGACCGTGCCGCGGCGCGAGGCCTCTATCGCCGCCATGAAGGGTTCGTGGGCGCCGGCGATCGCACCGACGCGGCAGCGGTCGGCCGCGTGGACGCGCGCCAGATCGCGCGAATAGCCGACTTCGCAGACGCTGTCGGCCGCCTGGGCGATCCGGCGCTGGAGCACGGTCTGGCCATTGGGCGAGAGCAGGTTGAGATCGGCATAAGGCACGACGGCCGACGTGGGGGCATCGGCGCGGCTGACGGTGGGCACCACGAGCGTCGCCGCGGCGGCGACGGCGGCAAGCGCGGGAATGGTCTTCATCTCGCATCTCCCTTTTTTGCGGCGCGGGGCCCTGGGGTTCGAAGGGGACATGGCCCCGCGTCGCATTGGCTTGATGCGCCAATGGCAGCTTCCGAGCGCGCGGAGATCGACGGCAAGGGGTTGAAATGTCGCCGCGCCGACAAAGTCCGTTGGCGGGACGCCGAACCGACGAACGGTGGTCAGCGGGCGTTCAGGAAACCGGCGCTTCCTGAATGGCCGTTCAGCTTTCCGGGGCCAAGTGGCGATCGACCGCGCCGGCGACCGCGACATCGACCGTCACGTTGGCGATGGTGCGGAGCATGTCGGGCACCGGCTCGAGCGCGACGAAGATCGCCAGCGGGGCGACCGGCACGCCCATCACCGCCGCGATCGGCGCGATGGTAGTGATGAAGCTCGCCTGCCCCGGAATGCCCGGCGAGCCGATGGTCATGACGCTGGCCACCGCGAAGCCGGCGATCATCGCCCCGATCGAGATCGGCGCTCCGAGCAGCGTGGCCAGATAGATAACCACGCCGAGGTTCATCGCCGGCCCGGTCACCCGGAAGAGCGCCGCGGCGAGCGGCAGCGTGACATCGGCGTTGCGCTCGCGAACGTCGAGCTGCCGCGCCGCGACCAGCATCGCCGGCAGGCATGCCGTCGACGACTGGGTCGAGAAAGCGATCGCCTGGACCGGCGCGAGCGCCCTGGCGAACCGGCGAAGCGGCCAGCGCGCAGCGACCACGGCAAGCACGTAGCCGGCAATCAGCAGGACCACGCCGAGGCTCATGTAGAGGAGGAAATAATGGGCGACCGCGCCGATCACGCCGAGACCGCCTCCGGCGCCCATCGCGAACGACAGGAAGAAGATGCCGATTGGAGCGACGGCGATGACCCAGCCGACGACCACCAGCATCGCCGCAGCGATCGCGTCGAACAGCGGAACGATCGCGTTGCGGAACGTCTCGCTCAGCCTGGTGATCGCGAGCCCGAACAGCATGGTGAAGAACACGACCTTGAGCATCTCACCCGCCGCCGCCGCCTTGAACACATTGTCGGGCACGAAGCTGTGGAGCACGTCGCCGGTGCCGGTCACCGCGACGCTGCCCTGGCCAAGCGCCGCGATCCCAGAGCGGAACGCGGTCGCCGCCACCTCAGGGATCGGCCAGACGGACAGCAGCAGCGGCGTCGCGAGCGCGCCGAGCAGGCTGCTGAGGATGTAGAGAATCATGAACGCGGCGACCGACAAGGCGGCGGTTCGGCCGGCGCCCGCCGCGACCGCGCCGCCGACGATGCCCTTGACCAGCAGCGCGACGATCAGCGGCAGCACGGTCATCTTCAGCGCATCGAGCCACAGGCCACCGCCGATCGCGGCGGCGCTGATCCAGGACTGCCTGCCGGGCGCATCGGCGAGCAACGCGCCGAGGAGCAGGCCGGCGGCCAGTGCCGCCAGCACCAGCCAGGTCGTGCGTCGGCTCAACGCGGCTTCTTGAACTTGAACACGAAGCGATCGGTCTTGCCGCGGATGCTGGGATCGAACACCAGCAGGCTGTGGTCGTCGGCGGGGTTGCGCAGCAGGTCGCTCTCGCCGTCGAACACGAACCCGGCGCGCTCGAAGTCGGCCTTGACCACGGCCGGGTCGATCCGGTGCAGCTTGTCGACCGTCGCGCGCGTGTCGGTGTTGGCGTTGGCGACATGGTCGATCACGCCAATCACCGCGCCGGGCTTCATCGCGTCATAAACCGTCTTCAGGAAGGCGGACGGCTCCATTTGTGGAACCTTGTACTTGGCGTTCTCCCAGTAAGTGTCGTGATAGTTCAAGTTGAGCATCACGAAATCCGCCGAATTCTTCGGCAGCGCGATCGACTCGAACGGCGTCGAGACGATCGACACGTTCGGGCTTTTCCCCGCAAAGGCTTCGAACGCCTTCTTCGTGTCGTCGTCGTAGAATTGCGCCGGCTCCCACACTTGGACGCTGCCGGTAGGACCGACGGCGGGAGCGATGATCTCCGACCAATATTTGTTGCCCCCGAACAGGTCGATGACGTGCATGCCGGGCTTGAGCCCGAG
>DASTID010000232.1:0-4779 GCA_035717905.1 Sphingomicrobium sp.
CCTGCCGCGAACAACGATACCGCGGCAGCGGACGAGACCGGCGAGCCGCGGCGCGGGTGGTGGCAGCGGACGTTCGGTTGAAGACCGCCCTCCCCCTTGGCCATGCCTGGGGGAGGATGGTTTTCATCACCCGTTCAGGCGCGAGAATGGTAAGCCGCGCGCGATGAATGCTCCGGTTTCCCGCTTCGCCCGGCTGTTGATGCTGGCGCTGATGCTGGCGATGGCGAGCTGGCAGCCTGCGCTCGCACAGGACGAAGGCGGCAGCGGGCCGTCGGTGCTGCGCGACAGCGAGACCGAGCTCTTGTTCAAGGACGTGTCGCGGCCGCTGATCAAGGCGGCCGGGCTCGATCCCAACAGCGTCAACGTCGTGCTGTTGAACGACCCCGAGATCAACGCTTTCGTCGCGACCGGCCAGACGGTCTACATCCAGTCCGGGCTGCTGATGGCGGCCGACGACGTCAACCAGCTGCAGGGCGTGATCGCGCACGAGCTGGGCCACGTCGCGGGCGGCCATTCGATCCGGCTCCAGGAAGGCGCCAAGGAAGCAACCGGGCTATCGCTCGCCACGATGGTGCTGGGCGCGCTCGCCGTCGCCGCCGGCGCCGGAGAAGCCGGGATGGGCATCATGATGGCGGGCCAGCAGGCCGCGATCGGCAAGTTCCTGGCGTTCACCCGGACCCAGGAAGCGACCGCCGACCAGGCGGGCGCGAAATATCTCTCCGCCTCCGGCATTTCGGGCAAGGGCATGCTCGCCTTCTTCAACAAGCTGCAGAACCAGGAATATCGGCTCGCGATCTATTCCAAGGACAGCTACGCGCGCACCCACCCGCTGTCGTCCGAGCGCATCCAGGCGCTCGAGCAGGTGTTCAAGAACGATCCCGCGTGGAATCACCCGGTCAACCCGGCGCTCGAGGCACGGTTCGAGCGGGTCAAGGCCAAGCTCTATGGCTTCGTCGATCCCCGCCAGGCGGTGATCAAATATCCCGAAAGTGACCAGAGCATCCCCGCGCATTATGCGCGCGCCTACGCCTATCATCTCGGCGGCTATCCGGACAAAGCGCTGTCGGAGGCCGACGCGCTGCTCGCCGCGAGCCCGCACGATCCCTTCTTCCTCGAATTGAAGGGCCAGATCCTGCTCGAGGGCGGCAAGCCGAAGGACGCGATCGCCCCGCTCCGCGAGGCGACGCAGCGCTCGGGCGACATGCCCCTGATTGCGGCGATGCTCGGCCATGCGCTGGTGGCGACCGAGGACCCGAAGAATTTCAACGAAGCCAAGCAGGTGCTCAAGGAGGCGGTCAACCGGGACAACCAGAACCCGTTCGCCTGGTATCAGCTCGGCATCATCTACGACCGCGAAGGCGACCCGGCGCGCGCCGCGCTTGCCACCGCCGAGCGCAGCAACCTCGAAAACGAGCCGAAGCTGGCGCTGGCGAGCGCGCAAATGGCGATGAAGGGCATCCCGCAGGGAACGCCGGACTATCTTCGCGCGCAGGATATCGCCATGGTGTCCAAGGCCGAGCTGAAAAAGAAGAAAGACCAAAAATAGTGGACGACACAGCGGCCGCGCCGGGGCACAGCGGCAGGTTCGGAGCGGCGGTCGCGGGAGGCGTCGTCGGGTCTTTGCTCACCGCCGCGCTGCTGGTGTTCGCGGCACCCCATTTCCTCAGCAGCCGGATCGTGCGCGAAGGCATGCTCGCCGACCCGCAGATTCTGTCGGACACCGCGGACGCGCTGCGCGACGCGCAATATGCGCCGGTCCTCGCCGCCAATCGCGGCGCCATCGAGACTCCGTTCGCGACATCGTGGAGGGGCGCGGCCAAGCCCGAGGTCACGCTCGTCGAATTCTTCGATTACGCCTGCCCCTATTGCAAGGCGAGCAACCCGTTCGTCGATCGCCTGCTGAAGGAGGATGACGGCCTTCGCGTCGTATACCGCGAGCTGCCGATCCTGGGACCCGACAGCCTGACCGCCGCGCGCCTGTCGCTCGAAGCCTCGAAGCTCGGCCGCTTCGGCCGGTTCCACGACACCTTGTGGGCGGCGGGGCGGCCGGCACCCGAGACCATCGCCAAGGCGTCGCAAGCGGCGGGACTCGCTCCCCAGCCGAAGCAGGATCCGGCCATCGAGGCCGAGCTGCGGCAGAACTTCCAGCTCGCCGGCCAGCTCGGCGCGACCGGCACGCCGCTGTTCGTGGTCGGCGACCGGGTGATGAACGGCGCGGTCGGCTACGACGTGCTCAAGAAAGCGATCGCGGACGCCCGGGCGAAGAGCTGACGCTTATTTCCCCGCGTCGAGCCGCCGCAGCAGGCGGTCGACCGTGTCGTCCGCCGTCGCCTGCTTGCCGGCGTGCTGCTTGGCCTGCCGTTCCAGCGCCGTCCGAATGAGCTCGATCTCGGTGTCGGTCAGATGCTCGATGCCGATGAATTGCTCGCGCGCCTTGCCGACCGCGCGGAGCAATTCGTCGAGCTTCGCCTGCATCGCCGCGGAATCGCGGTTCTGGCTGTTCTGGATCAGGAACACCATCAGGAAGGTCACGACGGTCGTGCCCGTGTTGATAATCAGCTGCCAGGTGTCGGAATAACCGAACAGCGGGCCGGTGACGGCCCAGACGGCGACGACGCCAAGGGCGATAATGAAGCTCATCGGCTGCCCGGCGATCGCCGAGATCCTGGTGGCGATGTGAGTGAAGGTTCGATGCATGGCGACGTGAACGTGCCGCTTGTGGAATAGTGCCGCGATCAGTCCGGATCCGCGCTGCCGCCCTTGAAGCCCTGGGCGACGACATACCATTCGCTCGAATCCTTGCGGCTGGCCGGCGGCTTGGCGTGTTTGACGGTGGCAAAGCTGCGCTTCAATTCGGCGACGAGATTGTGGTCGGCGCCGCCCGCGAGCACCTTGGCGACATAGGCGCCGCCGGGGCGCAGCACCTCTTTGGCGAACTCGAGTCCCGCTTCGACCAGCGCCATCGTGCGCAGGTGATCGGTCTGCTGGTGCCCGACGGTGTTCGCGGCCATGTCCGACAGAACGAGATCAGCCTGCCCGCCAAGCGCGTGCTTCAGTCGCTCGGGCGCCGCCTCGACCATGAAATCCATTTCGAGGATCGCGACGCCGTCGATCGGGTCGGTCGGCAGAAGGTCGATGCCGACGACGCCGGCCGCGGGGGCCTTGCGCCGCACGACCTGGCTCCAGCCCCCCGGCGCAATGCCGAGGTCGACCACCGACTTGACGCCCTTGAGCAGCCCGAAGCGCTCATCGAGCTCGATCAGCTTGTAAGCGGCGCGGCTGCGATAGTTCTCCGCTTTCGCCCGCCGCACGTACGGGTCGTTGAGCTGGCGCTCGAGCCAGCGAGTCGACGAGACTTTGCGGCCCTTGGCGGTGCGAAGACGTTTCATTTCCTCCCCGGCATTTGCCGAGGGGAACCAGCGAAGCTGGTGGAGGGGTCTCTTTCCGCGCGAGAAGAACCCGCCACCATCCGCTCTTCGGCGGATTGTTCCCCTCCCCACCGAATCGGAGGGAGTAAAGTCACAACACCCAGCCGTCTCGCGCCATCAGCGAGCGCAGGATGCCCTCGCGGATGCCGCGGTCGGCGACGCCGAGGTTTTTCGCCGGCCAGATTTCGATGATCGCCTCGAGGATCGCGCAGCCGGCGACAACCAGGTCGGCGCGCTCGGTGCCGATGCACGGCAAGCTCGAGCGCTCCTCGTAATTCATGCCGGCGATCATCCCGCTGATCTTCTGCATCGCCGCGGTGGCGACGTGGAGGCCATCGACCGCACGCCGGTCGTAGGAGGGAAGCGCGAGGTGCACGCTGGCGAGCGTGGTCACGGTGCCGCTGGTGCCGAGGAGGCGAATGCCCTCGCGGCCCTCGGGAAGCATCGTCGCGAAGCGCGAGAAGGCGTGACGCGCGCGCTCGCGCATGCGCTTGTAGGCGGCGAGCCGGTCGGGCCCTTCGAGCGCCTCGCGGCCCTCGCTTTCGGTGAGCGACACGACGCCCCACGGCGCGCTCCACCAGCTGTGAATCTTCGGCGTGCCGTCGACCTGGTCGACCAGCACTAGCTCGGTCGAGCCGCCGCCGATGTCGAAGATCAGGGCCGGCCCGTCGCCCGGCTCGAGCAACTTGTGGCAGCCGAGGACCGCGAGCCGCGCCTCCTCCTGCGGGGGGATGATGTCGAGCACGATGCCGGTCTCGTCGCGCACCCGATCGGAGAATTCGGCGCCGTTGGCCGCGCGCCGGCAGGCTTCGGTCGCGACCGATCGCGACAGCGAGACGTTGCGGCGCCTGAGTTTGTCGGCGCAGATCGACAGCGCGCCGACGGCGCGGTCCATCGCTTCGTCGGACAATCGGCCGAACTGCGACAGGCCCTCGCCCAGGCGTACGATGCGCGAGAAAGCGTCGATGACGGTGAAGCCGCCGTCCGTCGGGCGCGCGATCAGCAACCGGCAATTGTTGGTGCCAAGGTCGATCGCGCCATAGGTGTGCCGCTGCGCCGGGCGCCGCGCGGGCGGCTTCGGCTCCGATGGCCTGCTCTGCTCGACGAACCCCTGCTGCAGAGCCGGCACGCTGGCGACATGCTGCGCCATGATACGCTCGTTTCTTTCTTCACCGCGCGGATACGCGGCTGACTTGAGGCGGTTTTAATCACATTTCGGGGGTCGGGAGCAAGCCGCGGCTCCGTTGACAGCCTCCGGCGCGATTTCTATCTCGCGCGCTGCGCGCCCGAATTCGGACGCTTTTGCCCCGTCGTCTAATGGTAAGACTACGGACTCTGACTCCGTCAATCG
>DASTID010000233.1:0-4473 GCA_035717905.1 Sphingomicrobium sp.
GCAGCACGTCCTTCTTCTCCATCGCCCGCGCGTAGAGGAACAGCGCGAAGGCGATGAGGATGATGACCGCCGGCATCACCTTCATGAACAGGCTGTCCTGCGCTCCCGGCATCGGCGGAGCAAGGGCCAGCTGATAGCCGAGGCCGAGCACCGCGCCGACCAGCGACAGGCCGAACGACCACACCGCCCAGCGGCTGCGCATCAGCAGCAGCACCGAGCCGAGCAGCCCCATCCACACGCCGAGGCCCCAGCCGAACTGGGCGTAGAAAGGCATGGCTTCGACCCACGCCAGCCCCGCTTCCGGATCGACCCCCGGCATCGCGGTCTTGAGATATTCCATGTTGTGCGTCCGGGTCATCAGATAGTCGTAAGCACCGAAGCCGTTCCACAGCAGCGACAGAATGCCGACGATCCACAGGTGCGCGGGAGTCCGCGCCGACACGGCTTGTTGCATGTCCACCCCCTCCGTTGCGCCGCCTGGCGACGGCGGAGCGGATGAGGCTCCCGTTGGGCGGCCCCTGTCAAGGGTGCGGCGCCAAGCCGTTCAGTCGACGGCGATTTCCTGCTGCAGCAATTCGCCGAGTGCTTGGGCCAGCGACTCCATCTCATAGGGCTTGTGCAGGACCCGGAAGCCATGGGTGCCGGCCGCCTGCTCGCTGTAGCCGGTGGTCAGCAGCACCGGCAACTCGGGGAAGCGGCTGCGCACGCGCTGGGCGAACTCGATCCCGGTGATCCCGCCGGGCATGACGATGTCGCTGAACACCAGCTTCGGGCGCTCGCCGCTACCGAGCCGGTCGAGCGCTTCCTTCGCGCTGTGGGAGACCACCGGCTCGAAGCCGAGCTCGCTCAGCATCCCCGCCGCGAGGTCTGCGACGAGATCGTCATCCTCGACCACCAGCACGCGGCCACGCGATGGCTCGCCCTGGCGCCTGACGTCGGCGTCGCGGCCGCTGGCCGGGAGATAGAGCGTGAAGGCCGAGCCCTTACCGAGCGTCGAATCGACGGTGACCGCGCCGCCGAGCTGCTTGCTGAAGCCGAAAACCTGGCTCAACCCCAGCCCGGTGCCCTTGCCGAACTCCTTCGTCGTGTAGAACGGCTCGAAGACGCGCTCGACCGTTTCGCGCGACATCCCGCTCCCGGTGTCGGACAGGCACAAAGCGACGAATTCGCCGCGCAGGCCCTCGGGCTCGCCTTCGAGCACATGGTTGGTCGCGCTGACCTTGAGCGTTCCGCCCTGCGGCATCGCGTCGCGCGCGTTGAACGCGAGGTTGAGCAGCGCCAGCTCGAGCGCACCGGCGTCGGCGTCGATGCTCCACAGCTGGTCCGAGACTTCGGTGACGAGGTCGATCTTCGAGTTGAGCGACGGCCGCAGCAGCGTCGTCACGTCGCCCAGGAAGCGCTTGAGGTCGAGCTGGCGGACTTGCAACGGCGTCGCGCGGCCGAACGCCAGCAGTTGCTTGATCAGGGCCGCGCCGCGCTGGGCCGAGTTGCGGATGCCCTCGAGCATGCGCTTCACCTTGCGCTGGTCGTCGAGGTTGCGCGCCGCGAGGTCGGCGGCGCCGAGAATCGCGGTCAGCAGATTGTTGAAATCGTGGGCGAGCCCGCCAGTAAGCTGGCCCAGCGCCTCCATCTTCTGCGACCGGAACAGCTGGTCGCGCGACTCTTGGAGGCGCATCTGGGTCTCGCGCTTCTCGGTCATGTCGCGGGTGATCTTCGCGAATCCGATCAGCTTGCCGTCGTTATCCTTGATCGCATCGATCACGACGCTCGCCCAGAAGCGATCGCCATCCTTGCGCATGCGCCACCCTTCGGCTTCGTACCGGCCGGTGCTGCGCGCTATTTCGAGCGCGTGCTTAGGGGTCTCCTTGGCCACGTCCTCAGGCGTGTAGAAGCGGCTGAAATGCTCGCCGATGATGTCGTCGGGCGCATAACCCTTGATTCGCTCCGCACCCGTGTTCCAACTCGCCACGTGCCCGTTGGGGTCGAGCATGAAGATCGCATAATCCGTGACGCCCTGGACCAGCAGCCGAAAGTGCCGTTCGGCGTCGAGCAACGCGTCCTGCGCGGCGCGCTTGTCGGTCGTGTCGCGGGTGATCTTGGCGAAGCCGACAAGCTCGCCGTCCTCATCCTTGATCGCGTCGATCACGACGCTCGCCCAGAAGCGCGTGCCGTTCTTCCTGACCCGCCATCCCTCGGCCTCGTAACGGCCTTCGCTGCGCGCGGTTTCAAGCGCCGTCCTCGGCATCCCGGCGGCACGGTCCTCCTCGGTGTAGAAGGTGGAGAAATGCTCGCCGATGATTTCGTCGGCGGCGAAGCCCTTGATGCGTTCGGCTCCGGAGTTCCAGCTCGTCACATGCCCCTGGGGGTCAAGCATGTAGATCGCATAGTCGACGATCGACTGGACGAGCAGCTTGAAGGGGTCTTCGGTTGGGCTCTTGACCGATGCTGACTTGACCAATGCTCAGCACCTCCGGCCACCGCGACGCTAGGGTCTCAACGACGCTGGGGCCGTCCCGGTTGCACCGCGGCCCTTCGCGGGCGCTAGCGCCGTTCGGCGGCCAGCCGGCTCATGAGGATCGCGGCGCGCTTGGCCTGCCTGGCGATCGACGGCACGTCGACCGTCTCGGCCGGCGTATGGTCGCCCTCGCTGGCCGGGCCGAGGCCGATCAGCCCGTCGACGTCGGCGGCGACGAAGCTTATGTCGCCCGCGCCGCGCTTGACCGGGTCGAGCTCGCCCATCTGCGCCAGGCCCATGTCGCGGTTGATCGCGTTCAAGCGCGCGAGCAGCGCGCGGTTTCCCGGCGTCGGCGGCATCGGCGGATAGGCGTCCGCGTCGAAGCTGATCTCGGCCTTCGCCCCGGGCAGCGATTGAGCGACGATCGCCCGCATCTTCGCCTGGGTGCGCGCGATCTGCTCGGGGCTGATGGCGCGCAGGTCGCCGCGCGCGACCGCGGTCGCGGCGATGATGTTGGTCTTGCCCGTCGCCTGCAGCCGGATCTTGCCGGCGTCGAGCTCGGCGGTCTGCCCGCCGCCGATCAGCCCGACATTGTAGGTCAGCTTGTCCTCGGGCAGCTCGCGGCGGAATTCGTCGACGATCCGCGCCAGCTCGTAGATCGCGCCAAAGCCGACGCCCGGCTGTCCGGTGCCGCTCGAGTGCGCGCTCTTGCCGGTGACCGTCAGGGTCCAGCTGCCCGCGCTGCGGCGCGCGATCGAGCCCATGTCGAGCAGGCCGTTCGGCCCGGCTTCCTGCGCCAGGCCTTCGAAGTCGAGCGCGACGTCGGCGATCCTGCCTTCCGCGACGAGGTCGCGCCGGGCGAGCGCGATCGGGCTTCCGGCATCCTCCTCGTCGCCGGTCAGGACGATCGTGATGTTGGCGTCATTGAGCATTCCCGCGGCCTGCATCGCGCGCAGCGCGGCGATCATCACCGCCATTCCGCCCTTGTCGTCGCCGGATCCTGGGCCGTGGGCCTTGTCGCCCTCGCGGACCCAGCGCTGGAACGGCGAATCCGGCTCGAACACCGTGTCGAGATGGCCGATCAGCAGCAGCCGCTTGGCGTTCGGGCGGCCGGCGTGGCGGGCGATGATATGGCCCGCGCGCCCGGCGGCGCTCATGTCGATCCATTCCACCTTGAAGCCGATTGGCTCGAGCTCCGACCGCAGCATCCCTCCGACCGCGGTCACGCCGGCAAGGTTCATCGTCCCGCTGTTCCGGTTCACCCAGGTCTCGAGCATCGCCAGCGTGCGCGGCTGCTCGACATCGACGGTGCGGATCATCCGCTGCTCGGCCCGGCTGAGCGCTGCCTGCGCGGGGGCGGCAAGGACGCAGGCGAGGGCGGCGAAGGCAAGGGCGAGGCGTGACGTCATGACGCCGCTCTACCCAGCCGCCCGCTTCCCGTCATCCCCGCGCAAGCGGGAATCCCGCGTCGCTTGCCCAAGGCGCGGACTCCCGCTTTCGTCGGACTGACATAGATCGCGGTTCGTGCTCTTTCCTACACCACACCTATTTGGTTAGATAGTCCGCGACTCGGGGAGAAGGATGGGGCTGTGGACGACCTGCTGGACGTGGACGCTTTGGTCGATGCGGTGATCGAGCGCGAGGGCGGTTACGCGAACCATTCGGCCGACAAGGGCGGGCCGACCTGCTTCGGGATCACCGAGGCGGTCGCGCGGGCGCACGGATACCGCGGGGCCATGCGCCGGCTGCCGCGCGACGAGGCGGCGGCGATCTACACCAGGCTGTACTGGCTGCGCCCGCGCTTCGACGAGGTCGCCCGCCGCAGCCCGCGTGTCGCGGCCGAGCTGTTCGACACCGGCGTCAACATGGGGCCGGCGGTCGCCGCCACCTTCCTCCAGCGCGCGCTGACCGCGCTCAACCGCAACGGCGGCGACTATCCCGACCTCGTCCCCGACGGGCGGATCGGCCCGGTCACGCTCGCCGCGCTCGACAGCTTCCTCGCCGCTCGGGGAACCAGC
>DASTID010000234.1:0-13122 GCA_035717905.1 Sphingomicrobium sp.
GGCTGGACGCCGATCGCCGAGTGGACCGACGCGGCCGAAGATTTCTCGATCGTGCTGGCCGAGGCGGAGCCCGAACGGTTTGCGCCGTGAGCGCGGGTGCCGTCATTGCAGGGCAAGTGAGGCGCCGCTAAGCCCTCCCCATGCTGATTGCCCTCGTCGACATCGCCAACCTGCTGCTCAGCGTCCTTAGCTGGATCATCATCATCCAGGTGATCCTGAGCTGGCTGTTCGCGTTCAACGTGCTCAACACCAGCTCGGGCGGCGTCCGCGCGTTCGTCGTCGCGCTCGATCGCATCACGGCGCCCATTTACCGGCCGATCCGCAGCATCCTGCCCGACTTCGGCGGAATCGACTTCTCGCCGCTCGTCGTCCTGATCCTGATCCAGGTGATCAAGAAGCTGCTCGCGGGCGTCGTGATGTCTTACTACGGCGCATGACCGCGCGGCTGATCGACGGCAAGGCCTTCGCCGCCGGCCTTCGTGAGCGGGTGGCAGAGAGGGCCGCCCAATTCGCCGAGCACACCGGCCGCGCACCCGGCCTGGCCGTCGTCCTGGTCGGCGAGCATCCGCCGTCCGCGGCCTATGTCCGCTCCAAGGCCAAGGCGACGCGCGAAGCCGGCATGGAGAGCTTCGAGCATCGCCTTCCGGCCGACGTTGGCGAGGCCGATCTCCTGGCGATGGTCGACCGGCTGAACGCCGACGACACGGTCGACGGGATCCTGGTCCAGCTGCCGCTTCCCGCGCACGTCGACCAGCAGACGGTGATCACGCGGGTCGACCCGGCCAAGGACGTCGACGGCTTCCATCCGCTCAATGCCGGCCGGCTCGCGGTCGGCCTCGAAGCGCTGGTGCCGTGCACCCCGCTCGGCTGCCTGATGCTGCTCAAGGACGAGCTCGGCGACTTGAGCGGGCTCGACGCGATCGTCGTCGGCCGCTCCAACATCGTCGGCAAGCCGATGGCGCAGCTGCTGATCCAGTCCAACTGCACCGTCACCGTCGCCCATTCGCGCACGCGCGACCTGCCCGGCGCGGTCCGCCGCAACGACATCGTCGTCGCCGCCGTCGGCCGGCCCGAGCTGATCCGCGGCGACTGGCTGAAGCCGGGATCGACCGTCATCGACGTCGGGCAGGAGCGGGTCGAGCAGCCCGACGGCACCCGCAAGCTGCTGGGCGACGTCGCGTTCGACGAAGCCATGGACGTCGCCGCCGCGATCACACCCGTGCCCGGCGGCGTCGGTCCGATGACCATTGCCTGCTTGCTCAGAAACACCGTCGTCGCGGCGCACCGCCGCGCCGGCCTTGCAGACCCGGAGGGCCTATGATCGCCGCATTCCTTCTCGCCGCCGCGCCGCTGGCGACCGCCGTCGATGCCGAACGCGCCTTCGCCGCCGACGCGCAGCGCATCGGCCAGTGGGCCGCCTTCCGCAAATATGCCGACCCCGACGCCGTCATGTTCACGCCGCAGGCGGTGTGGGCGCGCGACTTCCTCAAGGACCGCAAGGAACCGCCCGAGGCGGTGCGCTGGTGGCCCGGCGCGAGCTTCGTGTCGTGCGATCGCCGGACGGCCATCAACACCGGCCCGTGGACCCGCAACAAGGGAACGTCGCACGGCTATTTCACCACCGTCTGGCAGCGCGAGAAAGGCCGCTGGCTGTGGGTCTATGACGGCGGCGACGGCTTGAAGGTCGCGCGGCCGATTCCCAAGCGGCCGTTCGTTCGGCGAGCAGCCTGCGCGGGCAAGGCACCGGGCGCGCCGATCATCCCGCCGCCGCCGCTGACCGCCAAACAGGCCCGAACCACGCCCGACGACAACGGGCGCGGCGAATCCGCCGACAAGACGCTCGGCTGGGACTGGAAGGTCGACAAGGACGGCCGCCGCCGCTTCCGCACCTATCTGTGGAACGGCGAGCGCTACGAACAGGTTCTGTTCGACGACGTCGCTCCGTGATCGAGCTGTTCGGCTCGGCGCTGGTCACCTTCCTGGTGATCATCGACCCGCCGGGCTGCGCACCGATTTTCGCCAGCCTCACTAGCGGGACGTCACTCGCCCACCGGCGGGCGATGGCGCTGCGCTCGTCGCTGATCGCGTGGAGCATCCTGATGTTCTTCGCGCTGCTCGGCCGGCCGCTGCTCCACTGGCTCGGCATCAGCCTGGCCAGCTTTCGGATCGCCGGCGGCGTGATGCTGTTCATCATCGCGCTCGACATGGTCTTCGAGCGCCGCACCGAGCGCCGCGAGAAGCGTGCCGAGGAGATCGAGGGGACGCCGCAGGCCGAGGACATCAGCGTCTTCCCGATGGCCATCCCGATGATCACCGGCCCCGGCTCGATCGCCAGCGCGATGCTGTGGGTGTCCCGCGCCGACAATCCCGCCGAAGTCGTGGTCGTGCTGGCGGCGATCACCGTGGTGATCCTGATTACGCTCGCGACCCTGCTCGCCGCCGGGCCGCTGATGCGGCTGATCGGCGAGAAGATGGAGGCGATGATCACCCGCATCCTCGGCGTGATCCTCGCCGCACTCGCCGCGCAATTCATCGTCGATGGCCTGAAGCAGAGCTTCCCGTCGGTCCTGGCCTAGCCGACCACCCGCCACATCCGGAATGGCGAATCCTTCGGCAGCGGCACCGGCTTCAGCCAGTCCGGTACCTTGCCGTGCTGGAGCTGCTGGTAGAACCCCTTCGGCGTCTCCGCCGCGAAGATCGTCGTCGTCGAGCTGTTCGGGCAGGTCAGCAGATAATCGGAATGATATTTGGCGATGATCCGGTGGGCCTGCTCGGCGCTGCCGCGGAAGGCGTTCATCACGTCGGCGATCTGCTCGCCGTTGCGGTGATAGGGCCCAGTCACCGAATCGTGATGGGTGACGGTGATCAGCCGCGGCGCGAGGTCGATGAAGGTGAACACCATGCCCTTGGGCTGCAGCGCGACCGGGTGGTAGCCCCACAGCGAGTTGCACAGCGCGTTGGCGCGGCCGATGGCCTTCGATCGCGGCGTCGCCGGCTTTTCCGGGAACAGGCCCTGGACGAGCGGCACGCCGGCGCCCGCTCCGACGAGGACGACGACGGCGACCGCGACGCTGCGCAATGGCCCCCAACGCGGATTCCAGACGAGCGGGGCGAACACCCAGATGAGCGTCGCCGCGCCGATCGTCGCCAGCATCTGCGCGGCCGGACCGGTGCGGGTCTGCCACAGGAGGAGCAGCCCGGCGGTGATCGCGGGCGCGGCGCATGCCAGCACGCGGCGGAGCTGCTCGGGGTCGCGGCGGCGTATCCAGGCGAGCAGCCCCCAGCCGATCGCGCCGGTGATCGGCAGCCCGACGATCAGCGAGCCGATCCGCCAGCCGTGGCGGTAGAACGGCCGCGCCTCGCGCACATGGCTGAGCCACAGCTGCTCGACCTCCGGCGACACCCCTTCGAGCCGCTGCAGGCAGTGCGGCCACGCCAGCGCATGAAAGCCGGCGAGGATGACGGCGGCGCCGACGGCCAGGGCGAGCCGCCGCTTCCAGTCGGCGGGCGAAAGCAGCGCGAGCGCGAACAGCATCGCGCCACCGAGCAAAGCGTCCGACAACCACACCGGTGACAAAGCGTCGCACACGGCGAAGCGATTGTCGTTGGATGCGAACAGCAGGAACGCCGCGGCGACGCCGCCGCCGATGGCGAGCGCGTAGGCCCTCAGCCGCTCGCGTTCCTCGCGGTCGATCAGCCAGAACAGCACCATCGCGACGCCCTCGATCGCGACGTAGATGATCATCTCCAGACCGATCGCGAGCGACAGAGCGCTGGCGATACCGAGCGTCAGCCCGCCGCGCACGCGGTCGCGGTCGGCGATCGCCGCGACGCTGAGCGCGAGCAGCGCGAGCTGCCAGCCGTGATGGTCGATCCGCTCGGGCATGAACATGCCGTTGGTCGACCCGGCGAAGAACAGAGCGATGAACGCCAGCGGATAGGCGCGCCGGTCGACCAACCGGCGCATGGTCAGCGCGAGCGAGAAGAGGAGCAGCAGATAAGGCAGCAAGGGCGCGACCGCGACGGCGGCGCGCTCGGCGTCCGCAGTGCCGACGATCGGCCGCAGCAGCAGGATCAGGCCCGCGATCGGCAGGTCGACCAGCCGCGACCAGTGAATGTTGATGCCCTCGGGCGGGGTCAGCCGGTGCTGCCTGAGGTCATACCAGCCCTGGCCGTGAAGCAGGCCCCGCACCTGCATCATGCGCATATTGTCGTCGGTGTCGCCGAGATTGAAAAAACGGATGTCGGTCCATTTCGACCAGACGAACCAGGCCGCCATCCCGAGCCACACCAGCAGAACGACCCATTTCCAATGGCGTTCGAGCAGCGCGACCGCCCGCTCCTCCCACGCCTGATCCTTGCGCCCCGCCATTTTTCGCGCTGTAGCGGCTGGACTCGAAACGGCAAACCGCCGCCCCAAGGTCATTCGCCCTGCAAATTCCGATGCTTTCGACGCTTCCGCCTCAACGCCGCGCCATGCTCGCCCAGATCGTCCGCTTCGGATTGGTCGGCGGCTTCGTGACCGGCCTCTATGCGCTGGTCTATTCGCCGCTCGCCAAGTTCCAGATCACCTCGCCGCAGATCGCGAACTTCTGCGGCTATCTGACGGCGATGGTGACCGGCTACGTGCTGCACAGTCGGTGGAGCTTCAGGGGCCACGGGCGCCGCGACAATGTCGCGCGCACCACCGGCCGCTTCTTCACCGTGTCGCTGGTCAGCTATGGGCTGAATGCCGCGTTCGTCTTCATCCTGACCGACAGCAAGGCGCTGGGCGGACCCTGGTGGTGGCCGCTGATCCCGATCCTGTTCGTCACCCCGGCGGTCACCTTCGTGCTCAACCGGCAGTGGGTTTTTCGCTGATGGAACGGGTCGTTTATGAAACAATGGCCGACCTCGACCAGCGCCATTGGTGGTACCGCGCGCGCCGGCAGGTCCTCGCCGCGCTGATCCGCCGCGTCGCGAAACCGCCGGCCAACGCGCGCGTGCTCGAGATCGGCTGCGGCACCGGCCACAATCTGGCGATGCTCGGACAGTTCGGCCGGGTCGATGCGCTCGAGCTCGACGACGAGGTCCGCGCGGTCGCCGAGCGGCGGCTGGGGCGCGAGGTGATGCGCTCGCCGCTGCCGGAGCTGAGCGGCGTCGCCCCGCGCCACTACGACCTGATCGGTGCGTTCGACGTGATCGAGCATATCGACGACGACCGCGCCGCGCTCGCTTCGATCGCCGCGCGGCTCAAGCCCGGCGGCAAGCTGGTGATGACCGTCCCCGCCCACCAGTGGATGTGGTCGGCGCACGACGTGATCAACCATCACCAGCGCCGCTATTCGAAACGCGCGCTGCGTCAGCTCATCGAAAGCTCGCCGCTGCGGATCGAGGCGATCGGCTATTTGAACAGCCTGCTGTTCCCGCTCGCGGTGGCCGAGCGCCTGTCGTCGAAGCTGCGCGGCAAGGACGAGGCCGACTTGAAGTTGCCGCCGCGGCCGGTGAACGCGGCGCTCGAGCGGATCTTCGCCGCCGAGCGTCACCTGGCCGGGCGCTTGCCCCTGCCGCCGGGCCTGTCGCTGTTCGCGGTCGCGTCGGCGATATAGCCGAGGCGGCCGTCGCGCGCCTCGCCGCCGGCGATCTCCTGGACGATGTACAGCGGCCGCCGCTTCGCCTCGTTGTAGAGGCGCCCGATATATTCGCCCATCAGCGCCAGGACGAACATCTGCACCGCGCCAAGCACGACCACGACGAGCATCAGCGAGGTCCAGCCCTGGATACTCTGCCCGACCGCCCAGGCGTAGGCGATGTAGAGGATCAGCAGCAGCGAGCCGAGCGACAGCGCCAGCCCGGCGTGGCTGGCGAGCTTGAGCGGGGCCGACGAGAAGCCGGTCAGCGCGTCGAGCGCGAAGCGCACCATCTTGCCGAACGGATATTTGGTGTCGCCCGCGAACCGCTGCGCCCGGTCGTAGGCGAACGGCACCTGCCGGAAGCCGATCCAGGCGACCATGCCGCGGATGAACCGCGCCTGCTCGGGCATCGCCAGCAGCGCGTCGAGCGCGCGGCGGGTCATCAGCCGGAAGTCGCCGGCGTCGACCGGGATGTCGACGTCGGTCGCGCGCGACAGCAGGCGATAGAAGCCGTGTGCCGTGGCTCGCTTGAACGCGGTCTCGCCGGCGCGGCTGCGGCGCACGCCATAGACCACGTCGGCGTCCTGCGCGCGCATCGTCTCGAGCAGTGCCGGAAGCAGCTCGGGCGGGTCCTGGAGGTCGGCGTCGATGATCAGGACGCACTCGCCGCGCGACAAATCGAGCCCGGCGGTCAGCGCCAGCTGGTGGCCGTGGTTGCGCGACAGGTTGACCGCGACGACGTGCGGGTCGCTGCGCGCGATCTCGCGCATGATCGGCCAGCTGCCGTCGCGCGAGCCGTCGTTGACCAACACGATCTCATAATCGTCCCCCACGGCGTTGCGCGCCGCGGCGCCCAGCCGCTCGTGCAGCGCGCCGAGGCACGCTTCCTCGTTGTAGCAGGGAACGACGATCGACAACCGGGTCATCAATGCAGCCGATAGAGCACGGAGCGGCCATCGCGCCAGACCGGCTGCAATCCCGCGACCAGCGCGGGGTCGAACGGCGGCGGGTCGATCAGCCACAGATAATCGAACGCCGCGCGCGGAACCCGCGACAAAGCGACATTGACCGGCCAGCCGCCGCGGCCCCTGCACCATCCGGGCCGGGTGATTTGCGACGGGTCGGCCGCGAACGGCCCGGCCTGCCGATATTTGAGGTCGAGCAAGTTGAGGCCCGCGATCACCCACTGGTCGTTGGAAAAGCCGTCGCGCCTGACGATAACCATCGCGCCCAAATGGCTGTCGCGCGGCAGCGCCCAGCCGTGGCCGCATTCTCCCTCGTCGGTGATCCAGGCGACCCGCGCTCCCATCGGCACGTGAGAGAGCGCGGCGAGTTCTCGCGTCTGGTCGTCGGCGGCGATGGCGAGGCTGGCCGTCGTCCCGCCAAGGCGGACCAGGTAGAAAGCGAGCCCGGCCACGGCGAGGGCGCGGGCGAGCGGCAGATAGGTTTCGCCGCGAAAGCGGATCGCCAGCACCGCGGTCGCCAGCACATAAGGCAGCAGCCGCATGTCGGCGTAGGTCGAGCCGAACACGGTGCGCGGCAGGATCAGGAAACAGACCAGCAGCACCAAGGCGGTGAACAGCAGGTTGCGCGAGAAGGTCAGCCGGCGAACGACCGCTGCGCCGACGATCACGATGCCGACAACCGCGGCCGAGGCGATGTCGAACCATTGCCAGCGATCGCGCAGCACCTGCTTCAAATAGGTCCACTTGAAGTGCCAATCGAACCAGCCCGCAGTCATCCCGCCATGCGCCTCGCTCCGCCACAGGATGGTGATGAAGATCGGCAGCCCCATCACCAGCGCGTGCAGCGCGGCATTGACCCCCGAGCGGAACCAGCCGCGCCCATGATCGTGCTGGCGCACGGCCTCGGCCGAAAAGCACAGCAGGCCGAGCATTCCCCAGCCGAAGGTGTGCGCGAAGAAGACGACCAGCGAGATCGGAACGAACAGGATCGCACGCAGCCTGAGCCGGCCGATGCGGCCGAGATGCAGCCACAAGGCGAACGCCAGGAACGCGAGCGCGACCGACAGCGCGAAATTGGCGAAGCCGAACATCACCGGATGGCTGTAGGCGAAGGGCAGCGCGAACAGCGCCGTCGGCGGCACCCGGCCGTGGACCTCGCGCGCGACCCACAGGAAGCCGGCGACGGTGAGCGGCGGGATCGCGAGCACGATCAGCTTCACCGCCGGCTCGAGCCCGATCAGCTTGGCGAGCGGGATCACCAGCAGGTCGACGCCGAGATTGCCGATCGCCGCCCAGTGGAAGCCGTAATAATCGTGAAGCCACGGCGAGGTGTCGAGGCCGAGCATGACCCGGTAGCGGCCCATGTGCCCGAGCAGGTCGACCAGCGGCGGGATCGGCGGATAGAGCAACGGGACCGCCGCGACCAGCGCGAAGGCGATCAGCCACGCGCGCCGCTCCCACCAGGCGTGCGGGAGCGGGTCGGCGGGCGCATGCCCGAGCCGCTCGGCGTCCGGTCGCGGTTTCATCTCAGCCACTTGCGGCCCTTTGGATGAGACAGCGCCAATGGCAATCCTGTTTGGCGATTTCCGCCGATTCATCGAGCGAGTCCGCCTTGCGCGCCAGGCCCCGGGATTGCCCTTTTCTTAACCGGGCGCCGCCTATACGATCCGCCTTCGCCGCAGGGGGAATGGATGACCGAGCGCAGCTGGCTGGTTCCGGGCCTGTGCCTGACGCTGCTTTCGGGCGCGTCGGCGCTGGTCCTCATGCCCAATTATTCGGGCGTGCTGCCGGCCCTCGGCCTGCTTCCGCTGTGGCTGGTCGCGAGCGCGGCGCTGGCTGCTTTCTATGCCTATGCGCGCATGGCCATGGCGCGCGTGCCCAGCCCGTTCCGCCATATCGCCCAGACGGTCCGCAGCGACTGGCGCGGGCTGCTGATGATCGCGGTCGGGATCACCGTCGCCGGGCTCAACATGATCGCGTTCATGTGGACCAAGCCGCTGCTCAATTATTACGTGCCCTTCTGGGCCGACCCCTATCTCGCAAACATCGACCGCGTCCTGTTCCTCGGGCACGACCCGTGGAGCCTGCTCGGCTGGCTGAACTCCTACGGCACCGCGCTCTTCTATCACCGCGGCTGGTTCGCGATGATGATCCTGACGCTGCTGCTCGTGCTGTGCCGGCCGGCGTCGCCGAAAAAGTCGGCGGTGATGCTGACCTACTTCGTGCTGTGGTCAGTGGTCGGCCCGGTCATCCACATCCTGCTGCCGGCGGCGGGCCCAGTGTTCTACGACGACCTCGGCTACGGCAGCCGCTTCGCCGCCATCCAGCTGCCCGACGAGATGGTGCGGATGTCCGATTATCTCTGGACGATTTACCAGGGCGACCGCTTCGGTCCGGGCAGCGGCATTTCGGCGATGCCCTCGCTGCACATCGCGACCACGGTGTGGATCGTGCTTGCGATCTACGTGCTGGCGCGGCGCTGGACGGTGCCGATGGCCGCGCTCGGCCTGCTCATCTTCCTGCTGTCGATGTCGCTCGGCTGGCATTATGCCGTCGACGGCATCGTCGGAGCGGTCGCCGCGATCGGCTGCTATCGCCTGGCGCTGGCTTATTACGACGGCTCGCTGGCGCGGCGGTTGAAGCTGCAGGCCGCCGATCCCTCGTCGCCGCAAGCCCGGACGGCGACATACGGCGCCGGCCTCGACTGAGCGCCGCCGCCGCATTCAAGCGGCATACAGGATCGTCTCCATAGACGGGGCGCAATGTCGGCTCCGGAGATCAAGACCATGAAGTTGCTTCTTTTATCGGCGGCCGCTGCGGCCACGATGGCGATCGCCCCCGCGCTCGCCCAGACGGCTCCCGCGGCCAAGGCTCCCCATCCGCATGCGGCGAAGACGCAGACCCGCGCCGACGTCCAGGCGCATGTCGGCCGGATGTTCGCCCGCGTCGACGCCAACCGTGACGGCTTCATCACCACCGCCGAGATCGACGCGGCGCAGGCGCAGCGCGCGACCAAGCGCGCCGAGCGGCGCGCGGCGCGGGACCCGGCGAAGCGGTTCGACCGGATCGACGCGAACAAGGATGGCGCGATCAGCCGCGCCGAGTTCGCCGCGGCGCCGCAGCGCGCCCACCGGCGCGCGGGCAAGGCGGGCCACGGCATGGCCGGGCGGATGCTGACGGCGGCCGACGCCAACAAGGACGGACGCGTATCGCTTGCCGAAGCGCAGCAGGGCGCGCTGGCCCATTTCGATCGCGCCGACCTCAACCGCGACGGCACTCTGACCCGCGACGAGCGCCGGCAGGCGCACAAGGCGCAGCGCGCGGCACGGCACACGAGCTGAGGCTCGGCATTGCCGACGGGAAAGGCCCGGCCGCCGCGCCGGGCCTTTTTCGTTAGAGCTTCTCCGCTGCCGCGCGTGCCGAAGCCAGATCGATTGCGTTGATGTAAGCGGACAGGTCGATGGCCCGGCTCCTCGGCACCGGCAGTTGGACCAGCAGCCCGCCGTTGGGGAAACGCTTCGTCCACGCGGTCGCCATTCCCGACCGGTCGGCCGCGAGAACAGTGGACACCTGCTCGGGCCTTGCCCAACCGATGGTGACAAAATGCCCGGTGAGGCCGAGCCCGCGCGCCGCCGGCGTGAAGGTCGAGAAATTGTACCCGTAGTCGCGCGCCTTGTCCGCCTGGTCCAGGCCAAAGGCGGCTTTCTCCTTTTCCGGATCGACCCCTTGCGGCGCTCCCTCCGAGTCGAAGGAATAAATGACGGGGTCGGGCCCGATCAGGACCAGAACGCCGCCCCCATCGAGGAATCGGCGAAGCGCAACGGCATCGACTGCGTCCGGCAGGCGCGTGTCCGCGAGCACGATGATTTTCCGCCCGCGTTTGCCGCCGGGGGTGGCGAGCGCCCGGGCGAGATCCTCGCTGCCCAGGGCGGCATAACCCGATCTGCCGAAAGCGCCCGTAATGCTTGCGAGCGTGTCCGGCTTGAACCAGAAGAATCCGGCCGCGGGCGGGTTCGTGTAGGAATATACGTATCGGTCGAGCGCCGGCTGGCGGCTAGTCGCCGTGTCGACCGCATAGACCGAACCGTCGTCCGCGCCGGTGTAGACGACGCCGTCGGCGACCAGCGGGCTCGACAGCGCCATCTCCGGCAAGCGGAAGCTCCACAGTTGCGCCCCGGTGTTGGCGTCAAAGCCGAGCAGCCCGCCTTGGCTGCCGTTGCTGACGAGAACGTCGCCGGCCCTGGCGATTCCGCCGAACATCGCATTGCCGGTCGGCGTCCTCCAGACCTCTTTGCCGGTCGCCGGATCCGCCGCCTGGATCACGAACGCGCTGCCGCCTCCCGCGTAGAATCTGGACTTGTCGCCGGCCAGCCCGAGGATCCACGACCCGCCGTCGTGAGTCTCGCGCCAGCGCTCCTTTCCGCTTCGCCGGTCGATCCCGTAAATGTAACCGTCGCGCCCGCCGGCGATGACCGTGTCGCCGACGATGATCGGCGCGGTCACAACCGAACGCGTGTCATTGTCCTTGAACGAGAAATCCTGCGCGGCGCCCTTCGTCGCGAACCGCCACAGCTCACCGCCGCTACGGCGGTCGAGCGCGACGACATGCCCCGACATCGTGCCCACGGCGACGAAAGCCCCGCTGATCGCCGGAGTCGTCCGTATCCGCGCCCCGACATCGCTCGCCCATGCGATCCGACCCGTAGCCGGATCGATCGCATAGAGCTTGCCGTCGCCGCTGCCCACGTAGAGACGGCCGTCGGCGAGGATCGGCGACGAAACATAATATTCCCAATAGTCGCTGGCGCCCAAAGTGCGGCCGAGGTCGACGCGCCACAGCTCGCGTCCCGAGGCGATGTCGAACGCGTGAAGCGCATTGTCCCATGTCGTGAAATAGGCGCGCGCGCCCGCGATCGCCGGCGTGGAGAGGACCGGGGACCCGACCGACGTGCGCCACAGAACGCTGCCGTCGCGCTTGTCGAGCGCATAGACGCTACCGCTTTCGCTGCCGAAAATCAGGCGGGCGCCGGCGAGACCGAACCCCCCGCGCACCGGGCCGTCCGCGCGGAAATGGAAGCGGACGCCGGCGATCGACCGCGGCGGACTGGACGGCAGCGAAGGTGAATATTGAGCCGTCGCGTCGGTGCTCGACACGAGGAGCGCCGCGACGACGCCAATGGCGCAAGCAAATCGTCTGAAAGCCATGTCCGGGAGCTCGCGGGCTGCGGCGGGGGGTGCAACTAAAGAAAAGCTCAACTTTTGGCGCGGAGGAGGTCGCAAGCAATCCGAACAGGCGGCGGTCTACGGCGACGAAGACCGCTTCCCGGCCCGCATTTCAGACGAGGTCGGCGACCTTGCGGCTCTTGTCCGGGCGGGTCCCCGCGGGCGTTGACCGGGCGCGGTAGCGCGCTTCCGCAGCCGCCATGTAATCGCGCGTGATCGGCAGCGCGGACCGCTCGCGGATATACTGGACCTGGTAGTTGCACGCGGCGCCGCTCTCGAACATCACGATCCCGCCGCACAAATAGAATTCCCACATGCGGAAGAAGCGCGCGTCGTACATCGCCTCGATCGTCGCGCGGTTCGCGGTCGCGCGCTCCAGCCAGTGGCGCAGCGTATAGGCGTAATGGAGCCTGAGGTTTTCGACGTCGCTGGCGATCAGCCGCGTCTTTTCGCTGGCGCTCATCATCTGGCTGAGCGACGGCAGATGATAGCCGGGAAAGATATATTTGTCGGTGAAGGGATCGGGCCCTTTCGACACCTCGCCGAGCTTGCCGATGGTGTGCAGCAGCATCACGCCGTCGGGCTTCAGCAGCTCGCGGCACTTGGCGAAGAATTCGTCATAATGCGCCGCGCCGACATGCTCGAACATGCCGACCGAGACGATCCGGTCGAAGGTGTCGTCGAGCGACCGATAGTCGACCAGCTCGAACTTCACATGGTCCGAAACGCCCGCCGCGGCGGCGCGCTCGCGGGCTATCTTGAGCTGGTGCTCGGACAAAGTGATGCCGAGCACGTCGACGCCGGCGACCTGGTGCAGAAAGAGCGCCATCCCGCCCCAGCCGCAGCCGATGTCGAGCACGCGCTGGCCGGGCTGGAGCGCGAGCTTGGCCGCGATATGCGCTTTCTTGTCGCGCTGCGCCTGCTCAAGGCTGTTGCCGGGATCGGTGAAGTAGGCGCAGCTATATTGCTTGTCGGCGTCGAGGAAGAGGTCGTAGAGCTCGTCCTTGAGGTCGTAATGGTGGGCGACGTTGCGCCGCGCCCTCCGGGGGTTGTTGCGTAGCAGCAGCCGCCGCACCCGGTTCTTGCCCTTGCTCAGCGCCTTGCGGCCCTCGCCTTTTTCTTCCCAGCGGTTGGCGCCGACGATCAGCTGCAGCAGGTCGAGGATCGTCCCGTCCTCGATGGTCAGGCGTCCGTCCATATAGGCTTCGCCGAGGCCGAGCCGCGGGTTCCTCAGGATATCGAGCGGGACCCGGCGGTCGGCGAAGCGGACGGTGAGGTGCTTGCCCCCGCCGCGGCCGAAGGTCTGCGGGGCCTTGCCGGGC
>DASTID010000235.1:0-2390 GCA_035717905.1 Sphingomicrobium sp.
GAGCGGCCGAGCTATCCTTCGGAAGCGACGCCTTCGTCCGACTGAGGCGGGCTTTCGAAATAGGGCTCGACCGTGCCGTTGAGCTTGATCGTCATCGGCTGGCCGAAGCGGTCGCGGCTGCGCCCCGCGGCGACGCGGATCCAGCCTTCCGAGATGCAATATTCGATGACGCTGGTCTTCTCCTGGCCGTTGAACCGGATGCCGACGCCGCGGCCCAGCAGCGCCTCGTCGAAATGGGGGCTGCGCGGATCGAGCGAGAGGCGGTCGGGCGGGGTGTCGGATGAGCTTTCGGCCATCGCCGCGCCCTAGCCGCGAGCGGCTTTCGGGGTCAACGATCGGCCCGATGTAAAGCGCTCTTGACACAGCCGGTTGCCGCGCCGGCGAGTCGGGACTAAGCGGCGCGGCTGGAGAGGACATGAGCGACAGAGATCCGAGCCCAAGGCGGAACGCGCCTCAACTGCAGCTGCACGTGCCCGAGCCGGCGTTCCGGCCCGGCGACACCCCGGATTTCTCGTCGCTGAATATCCCCGCCGCGGGCGAAGCGCCGCGCCCGGACACGGGTGTCGCTGCAAGCGAGACGCATCCGCTTACGACCGACCTTGTCCGGGTGCTCGGCGACGACGGCAAGGCGGTCGGCGCGTGGGACCCGAAGCTCGACCCCGAGACGCTCCGCAAGATGCTGCGCGACATGGTTACCGTGCGCATCTTCGACGACCGCATGTACCGCGCGCAGCGCCAGGGGAAGACCAGCTTCTACATGAAGGCGACCGGCGAGGAGGCGATCGCGGTCGCGGCCGCCGCCGCGCTCGACCGCGACGACATGCATTTCCCGACCTACCGCCAGCAGGGGCTGCTGATCGCGCGCGGCTATCCGCTGATCGAGATGATGAATCAGATCTACTCGAACCGCGGCGACAAGCTCAAAGGCCGCCAGCTGCCGATCATGTATTCGGACAAGGCGCACGGCTTTTTCTCGATCTCGGGCAATCTCGGCACGCAATTCCCGCAGGCGGTCGGCTGGGCGATGGCGGCGGCGATCAAGAGCGACAGCCGGATCGCCATGGGCTGGATCGGCGACGGCGCCACGGCCGAGGGCGACTTCCACAGCGCGATGACCTTCGCCGCCGTTTACAACGTGCCCGTGGTGCTCGCGGTGGTGAACAACCAGTGGGCGATCTCGAGCTTCTCGGGGATCGCCGGGGCGGAGCGCGCGACCTTCGCCCAGCGCGCCGTCGGCTACGGCATCGCCGGCCTCAGGGTCGACGGCAATGACGCGCTGGCGGTCCATGCCGCGGTCCAGTGGGCGGCCGAGCGCGCGCGCTCGAACAACGGCCCGACGCTGATCGAGTTTTTCACCTATCGCGCCGAGGGCCATTCGACGTCCGACGACCCGTCCGGCTACCGCCCGGCGGGCGAGGCCAAGGCGTGGCCGCTCGGCGACCCGATCGAGCGGCTGAAGGCGCATCTCGTCGGGCTCGAGGAATGGGACGACGAGCGCCACGTGGCGATGACCGCCGAATGCGATGCCGCCGTGCGCGCGGCGCAGAAGGAATCGGAAAAGCTCGGCATCTTGCCCCAGCAGGGCAAGGACGACATCGGCAGCATGTTCGACGACGTCTATGCCGACGTGCCGTGGCATCTCGCCGAGCAGCGCGAGGCCGCGCTCGAAGAAGGCGGCGGCTGATGCCCACCTTCAACATGATCCAGGCTCTCAACGATGCGCACAAGGTCGCGATGCGTGCCGACGAGGACGTGGTCGTGTTCGGCGAGGACGCCGGCTATTTCGGCGGCGTGTTCCGCGTCACCGAAGGCCTGCAAAAGGAGTTCGGCAAGACCCGCGTGTTCGACGCGCCGATCAGCGAGGGCGGCATCATCGCCGCCGCGGTCGGCATGGCGACTTATGGGATCAAGCCGGTGATCGAGATCCAGTTCGCCGATTACATCTATCCCGGCTACGACCAGATCGTCAGCGAGGTCGCGAAAATTCGCTACCGCACCGCGGCCGAATGGACGATGCCGATGGTCATCCGCACGCCCTACGGCGGCGGCATCTTCGGCGGCCAGACCCACAGCCAGTCGCCCGAAAGCCTGTTCACCCACATCGCTGGCCTGAAGGTCGTGATTCCGTCGACGCCGTACGACGCCAAGGGCCTGCTGATCGCGGCGATCGAGGACCCCGACCCGGTGATCTTCTTCGAGCCCAAGCGCATCTACAACGGCCCGTTCGACGGTCACCACGACAAGCCCGTGACGCCGTGGGCCAAGCACCCGGCGAGCGAGGTTCCCGAAGGCCATTATGTGGTGCCGCTGGGCAAGGCCGCCGTGGTGCGCGAGGGCGCCGATTTGACCGTCCTCACCTATGGCACGATGGTCCATGTCACGCTGGCGGC
>DASTID010000236.1:0-5032 GCA_035717905.1 Sphingomicrobium sp.
CTCTACAAGCCCGGCCAGTCGGCGGCGGAGACCGCCGAAAAAGCCCGCGCCTATGTCGCCGGAGTCGCGGGCTGATGCGGCCGATCCCGATCGCCATCATCGGCTACGGCAAGATCGCGGCCGACCAGCACGTCCCGGCGATTTCCGCCAACCCGCGATTCGAGCTGGTGGCCACGTCGAGCCGCTCGGGCCAGGGCGTCGCCCGCACCTTCACGAACTGGCGTGAGATGATCCGCGGCGTCGACGGGCTGGAGGCGGTGGCGATCACCACCCCGCCCAAGCCGCGCTACGACATCGCCCGCGAGTGCCTGCTTGCCGGCCTCCATTGCCTGCTCGAGAAGCCGCCTACGGCAGGCCTCAGCGAAGCGGCCGACCTCGCCTGCCTCGCCGAGTCGCGGCAGCTGAGCCTCTTCGCGACATGGCACGCGCGCCATCACCCGGCGGTCGCCGCCGCCGCCCAGGCGCTCGCCGGCAAGCGTATTTCGTCGCTGGAGATTGTCTGGCACGAGGATGTGCAGAAATGGCATCCCGGCCAGGCCTGGGTGTGGGAAGCCGGCGGCTTCGGCGTGTTCGACCCCGGCATCAACGCCTTCTCGATCGCCACCCGCATCTTCCCCGGCGGCCTGTTCGTCGAGGACGCCAGGCTCAGCATCCCCGAGAATGCGCAAACCCCGATCGCGGCTGACGTGACCTTTCACAGCCCCGAGGCGGACGGGCCGCTGACCGCGAGCCTCGACTGGCGGCGCGCGGAGGGCGAGGAATGGACGATCACCGTCCGCACGGCCGACGGAATCAAGGTCCGGCTCGAGGAAGGCGGGGCCAAATTGTCGATCGACGGAAAGCCGCGGCCGGCGGAAGGGATCGGCGAATATCCCGACATCTACCGCGAGTTCGTCGACCTGATCGACGGCCGGCGCAGCGATATGGATGTCGCGCCGCTGCGGCTCGTCGCCGATTGCCTGCTGGCCGGAACGCGGTCGCCCGTCGAACCCGTTCCGAAGTGATGGAGCAAGTTGGCGTCGGGTGCATTGAGCACCCGAGGCTTGCGCCGCGCGCGTAACGACCCGCTCCGCGCCTCGCCAGGGAGCAGCACGTGATCCAGACGATAACCGACGAACTGAACAAGGCCGACCAGGCGTTCGCGGGCAATCGCCTGCTTTCGACCTTTTCGCGCGAGGCGCGGGCGCTGATCGAGCCATACGGCGAGATGGTCGAGCTCGCGCCTGGCGAAATCGTGCTCCGCCGCGGCGACGAGGTGAAGCATAGCCTGTTCCCGATCGGCCAGACGATGATCTCGATCGCGGTCGAGCTTTCCGGCAAGCGCATGATCGAGGTCGCTTCGATTGGTCTCAGAGGAGCGGTCGGCGGGATCATCAGTTGCGGCCAGGCCCCGGCGTTCGCGCGCGCGACAGTCCTTGTCGGCGGTCCGGCCTATCGGGTGCCGATGCAGGTGCTCGAGGATGCGAAGCGCCGCTCGGAGTTCATCGCCAATTTGTTCTGCCGTTTTTCCGATTACCTGCTCGCCCAGGTGATGCAGTCGGTTGCCTGCAACGCCTTCCACACGATTCCGGAACGGGCGGCGCGGTGGCTGCTCCACGCGCAGGACCGCGCCGGCGACCGGCTGGAGCTGACGCAGGACGCGCTTGCGCGCCTGCTCGGGGTGCAGCGGACCACCGTCAATGCGGTGCTCCGGGACCTGCAGGACGAAGGGCTGATCGCGACGACGCGCGGCGTCGTCCGCGTCACCGACCGCGCCGGGCTGAAGCGCCGCGCGTGCGAATGCTACGAGGCGCTGGAGGAGCATTTCGGCGCGGTCATCGGCACCACCGGCGGCGGCTAGTCGGCAAGCTTCCAGCGCAAGGTCTCGCCGGCCTGGAACGGGACCATGCCGGCAATCTCCTCGGGCACAGCCACCTCCGCGCGCTCGAGCGTGATCGTGCCTTCATTGAGCGGGAGCCCGTAGAAGCGCGCGCCGTTTTCGGACGTGAAGGCCTCGAACCGGTCGAGCGCGCCTTCTTCCTCGAACACCGCGGCATAGCATTCGAGCGCGAAGGGCGCGTTGAAGATGCCGGCGCAGCCGCAGGCCGATTCCTTCGCCTCGCGCGCGTGCGGCGCGCTGTCGGTGCCGAGGAAGACGTTCGGCCAACCCGACGTCGCCGCCTCGCGCACCGCCAGCCGATGCTTTTCGCGCTTGGCGACCGGCAGGCAGTAAAAGTGCGGTCGCAGCCCGCCGGCGAAGAGCGCGTTGCGGTTGATGATCAGGTGCTGCGGCGTCACCGTCGCGCCGACCTTCGCGCGGCCGTGCACGAAATCCACCGCGTCGCCGGTCGTGATATGCTCGAGGACGATTTTCAGCTCCGGGAAGTCGCGAGTCACCGGCTCGAGCACGCGCTCGATGAACACCGCCTCGCGGTCGAACACGTCGACTTGCGGGTCGGTCACCTCGCCGTGGACGCAGAGTATCATGCCGATGCGCTCCATCCGCTCGAGCACAGGGTGGATCCGGCGAATGTCGGTAACGCCCGACGCCGAATTCGTCGTCGCGCCCGCCGGATACAGCTTGGCCGCGAGCCAAACGCGGTCTTCAAAGCCGCGCGCCACCTCGTCGGGGCTGGTGTCGTCGGTCAGATAGCAGGTCATGAGCGGCGTGAAGCCGCCGCCGCCGGTCGCCGCCACGATCCGGTCACGATAGCCGACGGCCGCCTCGACCGTGGTGATCGGCGGCACCGTGTTGGGCATGACGATCGCCCGCGCGAACTGGCGCGCGGTGTAGGGCGCGACCCGGTCGAGCATCGCGCCGTCGCGCAAATGGACATGCCAGTCGTCAGGTTTGCGGATGGTCAGCGTTTGAATTGCCACGCCGGCTCCTTAGCTAAGGGCCATGGCCGCGACCACCCTGACCGACCGCGTCGTCGTCCGCCTGTCCGGAGAGGACGTCCGCGGCTTCGTCCAGGGGCTCGTCACCAGCGACCTCACCGGCGAGTTGCCGGTCTGGGCCGGGCTGCTGACGCCGCAGGGCAAGTGCCTGTTCGATTTCTTCGTGTGGGGCGAGGGCGACGACCTCCTCCTCGACTGCGAAGCGGGCGCCGCCGTCGATCTGATCAAGCGGCTCGCGGTCTACCGCCTGCGCCGCCCGATCACGATCGAGCGCGACGACGCACTCGCGGTCCATTGGTCGGCTGATGGAGCGGAGGGCGTGCCCGACCCGCGGCTGCTCCAGCTCGGCCGGCGCTGGCTCGGCCCTGCGACCCACGCGGCGAGCGGCTGGCTCGAGCACCGTCTCCGCCTTGGCGTCACCGAAGGACGGGCCGAGCTCGGCGACCTCCTTTGGCTCGAGTGCAACGCCGCTGAGCTCAACGGCGTCAGCTTCTCAAAAGGCTGCTTCGTCGGCCAGGAGAACACCGCGCGGATGAACTGGCGGCAGAAGATCAATCGCCGGCTGTTCGTGGTCATCGGCGGCGGCGGCGAGCGCGCCCGCATCGAATATCCCGAGGCCGGGCTGTCGGTGGTTCACGCGCGCGTCGACGCGATGCCCGACAACGCGATCATCCCGGACTGGCTGAAAGCTGCCATCTAGGCTCGAAGAGTTTCTTCGTGTCGTTGCAAAGTCTCTGCATCCGACCATTGGACGAGCAGATCGCCTCTCTCGGTCAACGACAAAATGACCCAACCGAGTGGCTTCACATCAGATTGGCCAAGTAGATCGCTGAGGGCAACAGCTTGGGCGCTGAAACGAGCGAGCTGAAGCTCGACTTCTTCGGGAGAGCCAACATTGATTGGGAGCAGTGCCGAATAATGGTCATCGCTAATTGGAATCCCGATCTCGATGCGCGTCGCTGGCCCCACGACGTTCTGGAGAGTAACTATCTTCCTTGCGAGTTCCAGGAGCATCCTTGAGCCTCTTCGGACCCCCTTCGGAATGCTTGCGCGTTTCTTCCACGTATCCTTTCCGGCCTCGGCCAGGATTCCGGCCACATAGACTGACAGACCGCCGCCCAGCAGAGCGACCCATTCGTTCACATTGGCAAGGAGTTGCACCCACGAAGGCGCATCCATCGACTTAAAGAAGTATTGCCGCTCATCGATTTCCGTTAGCTCTGCGACGACAGATTCCGCAAACACCGCTTCGAGCTTTTCGAGCAGTATGTCGCCTGTGGATTGGATTCTGATCATCGGCCGCGCGCTACTTAACTACCCCAAGCAGCGCATAGGCGCGCACCGGGAAGGTCCCCATCGCGCGCACCTTGGGCGGCGCGGCGGACAAGCGGAAGCCGTCGTCGGGCAGGCTGCCGAGCCCGGTCATATGCTCGCAGATCGGAATATCGGCGCCGAGTAGCCGGCTGTGCACCGGCCGCGCGCGGACGTGCATGTTGTCGATGTTGCAGCTGTCGATCCCGACCAGGGCCGCGCCATTCTCGACCAGCCAATCCGCTGCTTCGGCCGAGAGGTAGGGATGCTCGCCGAAGTAAGCGTCGCTGCGCCAGTGGCGGTCCCAGCCGGTGTGGATCAGCACCGCTTTGCCGCGGACGTCGCGGCCGCCGACCTGCTCGACGCCCGTGACGAGTGCGTTTTCCCACGGACGGCGAACGACGATCCCCGGCAAATCGGCGAGCGAGGAAAGCGCGAGGTCGGCAAGATCGGCGCCGTCGGCGTAGCGGTGGAACGGCGCATCCAGATAGGTGCCGGTATTCGCGACCATGTCGATGCGGCCGATGTGGAAGCTCGACCCGTCGTCATAATTCGCGGCCGAGCCCTCGCGCGTCCAGAAATCGCAAATGTGCGGTCCGGGCAGGCCCTGGTAGGTGACCATGCCGTCCTCGATCACGTGGCTGAGGTCGACGATCCTCTTGCCCTGATGATCCGCCATGAGGCGATCCCCCCGATCAACAGCCATAGCACATTGAGCGACGCCGACGGCAGCGCGCCGTGCCACCAGCCGTTGATCACGAAGCCGGCCGCGCCGACCACGTTCATCAGCTGATAGGACAGCGACTGGCCGGTGAGCCTGCCCGCCGACAGCAGGCCGTAAGCG
>DASTID010000237.1:0-8526 GCA_035717905.1 Sphingomicrobium sp.
CTCGTCACGCCGCACGTGCTCGGCAATTACGCCAAGCGCGAGATGGAGACGCTCTCCGACATGCTCGGAGCAATCGCCGGCGAAGCCGAATGGCTCGCGAACGGCGACGACGCACGGTTCATGAGCGAGGTGGCGCTGAGGTTGCAGGACGAGGCTTAGCCGAGGGCCTCACCCGGTTTGGGGATCATGTCTTCCGTGACCCCGGTCCGCTTCATCGCTTCCGCAACCATGCGCTTGAAACGTGGATGGTCGCGCAACGGGTCCATGTCCGGATCGGCGAGCATGGTGATCATCAGGCTCCGGCTTTGGCGCGGCATCATCGGTGCCAGCATGTCCAGTGCCCCTTCCAGATCGCCAACCCAGTTCGCCAGCATGCAGGCGAAATTGTACGGCATGTTGATGTTATCGGGGTCGACGATCGTCGCTCGCTGAATCCGTTCCTTGGCGCGATCGAGATCGCCGAGGATGGTCAATGCCGCGGCGCTCACGCCCAGTGCAGAGGCATTGAGGCTGTCCTTTTCCAGGACCCGCTCGCTCCTCTCCAGCATTTGCTGGGCGATTTCAGGCTTGCGGTCCTTCGCGCCCAGGGCATCGAAGCAGGTCAGAAGCATCATGGTCGAGTGGAAGTCGTTTTCGTCGAGCGAGGCTGCCAGCGTGTAATGCTGCATTGCTTCTTCGACCCGCCGGAGCTGCATCATTTGCCGTGCCGCTTCGCGGTTAACCTCCCAGCTATTGGGATCAAGCTCCAGGCCACGGCGAATTTCAGTTTCAGCCCGCTCAAAATCCCCATGCTCCGCGAGATGCCTCGCCCGAACGCTGTAGGCCGCAGCTAATGTGGGATCGAGTTCCAGCGCCTTTTCCGCCGCCGTCAGCCCGTCATCGACATCACGTCCGTGATGATATCGCAAGCTCGCTTGCGCGATGGCAAGCAGTGCCCAGGCCTCAGCGTAATTGCGGTCGAGAGCGATCGCGCGCTCCGCCGTGCGGATCACGATCTCGTCGCGCCTTACGTCGCCGTAATTGCCTGAGACCCAAAGCTGGCGCGCCATCAGGTACAGATTGTAGGCTTCGGCGCTGCTGGTCCCCCGCTGCTCGATCGCCTTTTTCTCCTCGGGCAGCAGTCGGAGCTTGAGGGCGTCGACGATCGCTTTCGAAATCTCGTCCTGGATCGCAAAGATGTCGGTGAGGTCACGGTCGTATCGATCGGCCCAGACATGATCGCCGCTGGGGCCGTCGATCAGCTGCGCGGTGATGCGGAGGCGGTCGCCTGCCTTGCGCACGCTCCCTTCGAGAACGTGGGTGACGCCGAGCTTCCGCGCAACGTCGCAAACATCGACCGACCGGCCCTTGAACTGGAACGCCGTGTTGCGCGCCGTGACCGCAAGCGCGGAGACCTTCGAGAGGTCGGTGGTGATGTCCTCGCTGATCCCGTCGCTGAAATATTCCTGCTCGGCGTCGCCGCTCATATTGGCGAACGGCAGCACGCAAACCGACGCGGCGTGGCGCTGTCGCCGTCCTGGCGTCGGGTCTGCTTTCACACTGGCTCCAGCCAGCGCTTCGACGCTTCCGACGAGCCTCGACCAACCCGGCGTATCGGCTGGACTGTCGCCGCCATTGAGATCGGCGCACTGGATCTGGTTGAAAGGTATAGGCGGCATCGTCCCGTCCAGGCTTGCCTGGATCAGCGTCCCGCGATTTCGCGCCGTATCCGCCTCCGCCCGAACCCATTGCGATTTTTTCGCGTCGGCTGACCAGAGCACGACGACGGCCTCTGCCGCGTTCAAGCGCTCCTCGATAACTTCGGCGTAGGTCCGATGCGCCGGCAGTTCGTCGTCTCGCCAGGCGCGATAGCCCTGAGCCCGGAGTGTCTCCGCGACCTGCCGCGCCCGCGCCTCGTCCTCGCGCGCGTAGGAGACGAACACGTCCGCCATTCAAGGCCCCCTCTTCGGCCTTGGATATCAGGACTCTAACGACGAGTCATTGTGCCGTTCCGCGGACGCTCGAACTCGGCCCGCCTTCTACCGCGACGCGCTGCTCGGCTCGTTCGATCATCTCCCTGAAGCGCGGGTCGTCCCGCAAATTGTCGAGGTTGGGGTCGTTTGCCGCCAGGCGGATGATATTCGCGCCCGCGTTCAACATCACGGGCTCGAGCATTGCGATGGCGCCTTCCGGGTCGTGGAAAACCTTGTTCAGACCCCAGGCCAGATTGTAGCGCATCTGAAGATTGTCCGGATCGACCAGCAGGCTGCGCTCGATCCAGTCCCGTGCGCGAGCCAGCTTGCCAAGAGTCGCCAGGCTCATTGCCCCGAAGGCCAGCGCCGCGCCATTGTCGGGATCGGCCGCGAGCACCTTTTCGACCTGTTCGACGGTCCGCTTTGCGGTTCGCCTGGCGCCCTCCGCGTCGTCCTTGCCGTGGTAATAAGCGAACAGCATGCCGAGGCCGTGATAGTCGGCCTCCATCACGTCGGTGGCCTTTTCGAGATGCCGGGCAGCCTCGTCGATCCGGCGCTGGCGATAGAAAAGCCGCGCCGCCTCCTTGTTCACTTCCCATGAATCGGGGCCGAGCCGCAGCGCAATCGCGAGCTCGGCATCGGCCTCGGCATCGCGGCCCTGGCAGAGCAGGCGCCAAGCGGTCGGCAAATGCGCCTCGGCGATGTCGGGATCGAGCGCGAGGGCCCGCTCGGCCGCCACCGACCCGTCGTCGACGACCTCGGTGCCGGAAAATCCATGGCAGAGGTTCGATTGCGCCAGCCCCATCAGCGCCCAGGCCTGCGGATAGTCCGGATCGAGTTCGACCGCGCGCTGGCAGATGCGAATGACTTTTTCCTCGCGGCGACGATCGCCGAAATCGCCCGTGATCCAGGCTTGGCGCGCCATCAGATACAGGTTGTAGGCGTCCGAATTTCCCGTGCCGCGGCGCTCGATCGCCTTCTTCTCCGCCGGCAGCAGCGTCACCTTCAGGGCATCGACGATCGCCTTCGAAATCTCGTCCTGGATCGCGAAAATATCGGTCAGGTCGCGGTCGAAGCGATCAGCCCAAACGTGCCCCCCACTCGCGCCGTCGATGAGCTGCGCGGTCACCCGGACCCGCGCCCCCGCTTTGCGGACGCTGCCTTCGAGCACGTGGCTGACCGCGAGCTTGCGCGCGACGTCGCAGATGTCGACGGCCTGTCCCTTGAAGGTGAAGGCCGTGTTGCGAGCGATCACTTCGAGCGCGGAGACCTTCGAGAGGTCGGTGGTGATGTCCTCGCTGATCCCGTCGCTGAAATATTCCTGCTCGGGATCGCCGCTCATGTTCTGGAACGGGAGCACGCAGACGGACACGCGCTCCCGCCGCTGGCCCGTGTCCTGCGCGGTCGCGGAGCCGGCAAGCGCCGCGACGCTGCCGACCAGCTTCTTCCAGCCGGACGTGGTCGTGTTTCCGTCCCAGCCCTTGAGGTCCGCGCACTGGATCTGGTTGAACGGCATTGGCGGCATCGTGCCGTCGAGCGCCGCCTGGACCAATGTGCCGGCCATCCGCGCCGCATCCGCTTCGGCCCTCACCCATTGCGACTTCGCCGCGTCCGACGACCACAGCACGATCACGGCGCTGGCGTCCTTGAGCCGCTCCTCGATGACGTCGGAATAGCTGCGGTGGGCGGGAAGCTCGTCGTCGCGCCACACGGGATAGCCCTCGGCGCGCAGGGTCTCGGCGAGGCGCTCCGCCTGGGCCTCGTCGGGCCGCGCATAGGACACGAAGACGTGCGACATCGCCAGGCCCCTTACGCGTTCGATATCAGGACTCTACAGGTGAGTCATGCCGAGGGGGGTCGGATCGGTGACCAAGCAAGCCGTCGGATCGGGAGGCGGCACGGCCCGTAACTGGGCCGCGGTCGCCATCCTGCTTCTCGCAATGGCGGTGATTGGGCCGGCGCTGAATTCCGGCAAGAACCTGCGATTGATCTCGGACGCCGCGGCGCTGTTGCTCGGGCCCGCGCTTTGCCTGCTCACGATCCCAAGGCTGAAAACGGCGGCTGCTCGCGCGCCTTTCCTGCTCTTTGCGCCGGCCATGTCCGCCGTGATTCTCGAGGCGGTCTTCATGCTGCCGCTGGATTTCGACCGGCCGCGGCTGATGCTCGCCGCAGTTGAGACGGTCTACATCGCGCTGGCCGCGGTCGGCCTTCGCCAGCTTGCGCGCGAGACCGGCACGGGCGCGGCCGGATTCAAGCTGCGTGCAATGCTGGTCGGCGGCGCAATCGCGCAGCTGATGATGGGCGGGCGGCTGACGTGGTTCGCCGCATTGTTCGCATTGGCCGTCGTGCTGATCCTGCTCGTGCCGGCGATCACGAGCCGCTCCGCGATCAAGTACCGCAAGTCCGGCGCGACCGGCCCGGAGCTCGAGCAAAACTCCGCGGCGCTCCTCGCCGCGGCGAAGGACCAGCGTCTGTTCCGTAATCCCGAGCTCACGCTCACCGATCTTGCTTCGGCGGCGGGCGTTCCGTTGGCCCAGGCCTCGCAGGCGTTGAGCCAGGCCGGCGGCACGTCCTTCCCCGAGCTGATCGCGCAGCTTCGCGCCGAGGAGGCGGCGCGGCTGCTCGCGCTCCCGGATAACGCCAATGTCTCGGTCGAGCCGATCGGGATGGAAGCCGGATTCCGCTCCCGCTCCAACTTCTACGCGGCGTTCAGGCGCGCCTACGGAGTCACCCCGGTCGAATACCGCGCCGCCGTCCTGCAATAGCTTGTCCTCGCCCTTCGGCCGGGACGAGGTTTCGCGCGATCATTCGCCAACCGGCTGATATCCAAACCGGAATCGTAATCGCACGAAGGGCGGGAAATGATTTCGAAAATGTTCGGCGGCGCCCGCTTGGGCGGCGCCTTCGTCATCGCTGGAGCGCTGGCAATCGGGGCACCCGGCCAGGCGGCGGCGCCGTGCGGCGCGGCCGAAGCTTACCCGACGGAGCATTGGCAGCCCGCTTATGATGCGGCGTTGGGCTGGGACGAGGATCGGCTGACATCCGCGTGGTCGAAGGCGCAGCATGCCCACTACACCGGCGGCATGCTGGTCTATCGCGGCGTGATGATCGGCCGCTTCGGCGATGTCAGCACGCCATTTCAAACGCGCTCGATCCGCAAGAGCCTGCTCAATGCCGTGATCGGGCAATTGGTCGCGGACAGGAAGATCGCGCTCGGCGACACGCTCGCCAAATTGCGCATCGACGATCGTCCACCGCTCACGCAGCAGGAGAAGCAGGCCACCGTGCGCGATCTGCTGATGTCGCGATCGGGCGTGTACCACGACGCGGCCTACGCGCTGCCGGACGATGAGCGGCCGCCGCGCGGCGCGTTCAGGCCGGGCCAGCACTTCTGGTACAACAATTGGGACTTCAACGTGCTCGGCGTGATCGCCGAGAAGGCCGGCGGTGCCAGCCTGTTCCGCCAGTTCGAGCAGCGCGTTGCCCGCCCGCTGCAGATGGAAGACTACCCTTACGGGCGGCGGGAATATCGGCGCGATCCTGGATCGGCGATCCCCGCTTATCTGTTCGAGATGTCGGTCCGCGACCGCGCGCGCTTCGGGCTACTCTACCTGCGCCGCGGCTGCTGGGCCGGGCGGCAAGTGGTGCCCGCGCAATGGGCCGAAACCAGCCTCGCGCCGCTGACCAAGCGCGGCGACGAGCTCGACTACGGCTATTTGTGGTGGTCGCAGGGGCCGGTGCGCTCCGCCGGCATGCACGGCCGGCTGATCATGGCGCGCGGCAACGGCAATCAGTACATCACCCTCATTCCCGAAGCCGACGCCGTCCTCGTCCTCGCGTACGACATGGACCATTGGCCGTGGGTGAACTGGCTGCGCAATCGCCTCGGGCTCGCGCCGGAGTTCGAAGACTACCAGAAGGTTCTGACGGAGGTCCTCGCCGCGCGCCCCCGGCAGCGCGGCTAGAGCGCCCCGATCGGCATGCCGGGAGGGACCTGAGGCAGGCGCTTGGGATCGGCGACCGCCTTGTCGAGCGCTTCGCGGTCCTGGAGCAGCGCGGCCAGCCCCCGGCTCCAGTCCGCCGCGGCGTCCCCACCCCGCGCCTTGCCCAGCCGCTCGCCGAGGCGGTCGAGCCGCGACGACAGCTCCAGCGACAGAGTCGGCGACAGCGCCGGGTCGCGCTGGACTCGCGCGAGCGCGAGGATGCTTGTGGTCGCGATCCGCCGCCCGACGTCGCCGCCGCTCGCCGCCAGCGAACGGTCGATCAGCAGATCGAACAGCTGGCCCGGCGCGGGCACCGACGGGTCGGCGGAATGCTGGATTTCGAGCCGGTCGAGCCGCTCGGGGCTGAGCAGCGCATTCAGCGTCTGCACCGCGCCGACCTCGGTCGCCTGGAGCGGGTCGAACACCGGGCCTCCGGCGGTCGGAATGATCTCGATGTCGGTCTGCCGATCGGTGTTGCCGCCGAACCCGACCGACAGCAACGGCTGGAGCCTGGCGGGAACCGTCAGCGCGGCCGGGTGGAGCGTGGCGAGCAGGGCATAAAGCGCCGCCCATTGAGTTGCGCCGGCGACGGGACTTGCCGTGCCCGGCTCGCCGTTCAGAACGTAGGGAAAATCGACTCCGCCGAGCGACTTGGCGGCGGCCTCGATCTGATAGCGGTCCAGCAGCCAGATCGGCACGAACGCTCGGCGCAACTGGGCGAGCGGCTCGCCGGCCGGGATCGCGGCCGGGCCGAACCGCTCGAGCGCGATGCGCCGGACATTCATCATCCGCCTGAGCTCGCCGATCGGATCGGCGGCGTCGTCCCACAGCGCACCTTCGGGGTTGCCCGAGCTCACCGGCCGCGAATCCTGGTCGGCGACGAAGCGCAGGCCCTGCGCCCGCGCCTGCGCGACCAGCGGCGCCGCCTCGACGTCGGTCTTCGCGCCATAAAGCCAGCGGATCGCCCACATATCCCACGGCCCAACGCCGGCGCCATAGGCGTCCTTGAGCGACGGCGCGCCGCCCTCCAGCGTCACGCGCGGCGCCGGATAGTCCATAACCGAATACCGCCCTTGCGTGCTCGCGGCCATGTTGTGCGCCAGGCCGATCGCATGGCCAACCTCGTGCGCGCCCAATTGGCGGATGCGGCCGAGCGTCGCGGTGATCGGGTCGTTGGGATCGCCGGTGCCGGTCAGCCCCGCGCCGACGAGCGCCTGGAAAATGATCATGTCCTGCCGCGCGCGCAGCGAGCCGAGCAGCACCGATCCCTTGATGATCTCGCCGGTGCGCGGGTCGTTGATCGGCGCGCCGTAGGACCAGCCGCGCGTCGCGCGGTTGACCCAGTTGACGACATTGTAGCGCACGTCGAGCGGGTCGGCGCCCTCGGGCAGAATCTCGGCGCGAAAAGCGTCGACGAAGCCGGCCGCGTCGAACGCCTGGTTCCACCAGCTGACGCCCTCGCGCAGCGCGGTGCGGATCGGCTCGGGCGCGCCATTGTCGATGTAGAAGACGATCGGCTTCCTGACCGGCGAGCGCGCCGCCGCCGGATCGAGCTTCTCGAGCCTGAAACGGGTGGCGAGATCGCGCACCAGCGCCGATCCGAGCGGCGCCGAAAAATCGACCTGCTGCTGGCTGATCGTATAGCCGAGCGGGTCGTGGCGCGGCACGTAGCCGGGCTCGGGAAGCGCGATCAGCGAATGGCGCAGGGTCACGGTGAAGGTGCTGCTGTCCGGGATGATGTTGGTCACTTCGGCGGTCGGCTCGTCCGAGCGGAAGGTCAGCCGCGCGGCCAGCTCGGCGTTGCGCGGGAAGACCTTGACGAAGCCCGGATCGGCGACGCTGAGCTCGGGCACGAGCTTGAACTCGCCGCCTCCCCCGCGCTTGACTGCCTGGGGGATGCCGAGGTCGTCGCGGGCAAGGAATCCGGCGAGGTCGACCGTGAACGACCCGTCGGCGCGCGAGTCGATGACATCGCCCATCCAGATGGTCGAATTGGCGAAGGCGTCGCGCACCGTGCGCTTCTCGTCGGCCGTGCCCGCGGAAGCGACGAATTTGGGGTTCTCGATCTCTGCGGCGACCTTCTTGCCGATGCGCCGGAAGACTAGGATGCGCGAGCCCGAGGGCGCCGCGCGGTCGAGGCCGATCGGCGCCGAGCCGAGGCCCGTCTCGAGCTGCGTCAGATAGATATAGCGGCCCGATACCCCGTCCGCGTCGGGCTTCGGCAGCGTCGCGACGATCTTGCCGGTCCTGGCGTCGCCCTTGATGTCGAGCAGCGGCGTTTGCCGGGCTTGCGCGGCATCGGTTGCGGCGGGCGCGGCGCGTGCCGCCGGAGCAATGGCGATCGCGAGCGCGAGCGCGGACGCAAACAGGTGACGGCGCATTGGTTGAACTCCCCGGCGGCTCGGCCGACGCTAGACAGCGGCTCCACGGCTGTCCACAGCGCCCCGATGACCGTGCGCTCGCTGTTCGTCACCAAGCTCTACGAGGCCGATGTCGGGGACGAGCGGTTGCTTGGCGAGCTGGCGCATTCGATCCGGAGCCTAGCGCGCGACGACAAGGCCGGGCGCCGTTGGAGCAAGGAGTGCGGATAC
>DASTID010000238.1:0-4498 GCA_035717905.1 Sphingomicrobium sp.
GCGACCTTCGAGGCGCTGAAGGAGCAGACCAGCCCGCGCTCGGTCGCTCAGCGGCGCGGCAAGAAGGTCGCCGACCTGCTCGGACGCGGCGGCGCCAATGCCGCCGAGGCCGAGGCCCAGGCCGAAGCGGTGGTGGAGTAACCGTCATGGCGAAGATCAAGATCACCCAGACCGGATCGCCGATCCGCCGCGACAAGACGCAGCGGGCGACGCTCGTCGGGCTCGGCCTCAACAAGATGGGCCGCACCGTGGAAGTGGAAGGCACGCCCGACGTGCTCGGCCAGGTCCGCAAGGTGCAGCATCTGGTGGCCGTGGAGGCGGCGTAGCGAATCTCCCTCTCCCGCGTTGCGGGAGAGGACAGGCTCGCGTCAGCGAGCCAGGTGAGGGAGCGACGTAGGAACTTCACACCCCTCACCCTTTCCGCTCCCTTCGGGAGTTCCTTCCCTCTCCCAAGGGAGAGGGAGCAAGCGCGACAAAAGCGAAAGCGAGTGCAGACATGAAACTGAACGAAATCAAGGACAACAAGGGCGCGCGTCAGGGCCGCGTGCGTGTCGGCCGCGGCATCGGCTCGGGGCTCGGCAAGACCGCCGGGCGGGGCCAGAAGGGCGCCAAGTCGCGCTCGGGCGTCTCGATCGCCGGCTTCGAGGGCGGCCAGATGCCGCTCCACATGCGGCTGCCCAAGCGCGGCTTCAACAACATCTTCGCTCGTGACTATGCCGAGGTGAACATCGGCGCTGTGCAGAAGGCGATCGACGCCGGCAAGCTCGAGCCCAAGGGCACGCTCGACCACGACGCGCTCAAGGCCGCGGGCCTCGCGCGTGGCGGCAAGGACGGCGTGCGCCTGCTCGGCAAGGGCGAATTGAAGGCGAAGCTCGCGTTCAAGGTCGCCGGCGTGTCGAACGGCGCACGCGAGGCGGTCGAGAAAGCCGGCGGCTCGGTCGAGCTGATCGAGCGCAAGAACCCGGCCGAGCTCGCCGCCGCCAAGAAAGGCTCGCGCAAGGCCGCGGCCAAGGCCTGACAACGGGCAAAGCGTGACTATATAGGCCCGAACCCGCTCATCCTGAGGAGCCGGTGAGCCTGTCGAACCGGCGTCTCGAAGGACGGTCCTTCGAGACGGGCCCTCGGCAAGCTCGGTCCCTCCTCAGGATGAGCGGATAGGGGATGCCCCGCGGGGCAGCATTTTCGAGGACCGCTTACTCCATGGCATCCGCAGCCGAACATCTCGCCTCCAGCATCAGCCTTGCCAATTTCCAGAAGGCGACCGAGCTCAAGAAACGGCTGTGGTTCACGCTCGGCGCGCTGATCCTGTTCCGCCTGCTGTCGTTCGTCCCCGTTCCCGGCATCGATCCGGTGGCGATGAACGCGCTCTACCAAACGCAGAGCGGCGGCATCCTCGACGTGTTCAACACCTTCTCCGGCGGCGCGCTCTCGCGGTTCAGCATCGTCGCCTTGGGCGTCATGCCCTACATCACCGCGTCAATCGTGGTGCAGCTCGGCGGCACCCTCTACGAACCGTGGAAGGCGCTCAAGAAAGAAGGCGAGACCGGGCGCAAGAAGCTCAACCAATACACCCGCTACCTGACGGTCGCGATCACGCTCGTGCAGGGCTATCTCGCCGTTCGCGGGCTCGAATCGCAGAGCGTCCGGCAGGGCATCAGCGCGGTCGTTCAGCCCGGCCTGCTGTTCGAGATCGCGGGCACCGTCAGCCTGGTCGGTGGAACCATGTTCCTGATGTGGATCGGCGAGCAGATCACCAGCCGCGGCATCGGCAACGGCGTGTCGCTGATCATCATGGCCGGCATCGTCGCCCGCGTTCCGCAGGGCATCGCGCAATTGCTCGAAGGCAGCCGCACCGGCTCGCTCAGCCCGGTGCTGGTGATCGGCGTGATCGGGCTCGTCGTCGCCTTGATCCTGTTCATCTGCTTCATGGAGCGCGCGCAGCGCCGCGTGCTGATCCAATATCCGAAGCGCCAGACGGTCCGCGGCATGCAGCAGGAGCGCTCGCACCTGCCGATCAAGCTCAACACGTCGGGCGTCATCCCGCCGATCTTCGCGTCGTCGCTGCTCCTGATGCCGCTGACCGTCCTGCAGTGGGCGGGGCGCGGCGCGAGCCCTGAAGGGGGCGCCAGCGACTGGCTGATCACCATCAGCACCTTCCTCCAGCACGGCTCGGCCGCCTACATGGCGCTGTACGGCGTCGGCATCGCCTTCTTCACGTTCTTTTACACCGCGGTGCAGTTCAACAGCGAGGAGACCGCCGACAATCTGAAGCGCCACGGCGGTTTCATCCCCGGAATCCGGCCCGGCAAGGCGACCGAGCATTATTTCGATTACGTGCTCAACCGCATCACCGTGGTCGGCGCGGCCTATCTCGTCTTCATCTGCCTGGTGCCGGAGATCATGTCGGCGCAGGCGGGCCTGTCGATCGCGCTCGGCGGCACCAGCCTGTTGATCGTCGTCAACGTGACCATGGACACCGTCAGCCAGATCCAGAGCCATTTGATCGCGCACCAGTACGGCGACCTGATCAAGAAGGCGAAGCTCAAGACGACGCCGCGCCGGCGGTAGCTCGTGCTTCGATACGACGGTTCGATGCGCTTCGCTTGCTCACCGTCTACTCAGCATGAGCGGATTTACTTCCCGCTCATCCTGAGTAGCGACTGAGCGAACGCGAAGTCGCGTATCGAAGGACGGCATGATGAACATCATCCTTCTCGGACCGCCCGGCGCGGGCAAGGGCACGCAGGCGGCGCGGCTTCAGGCCGAGCGCGGCATGGTCCAGCTGTCGACCGGCGACATGCTGCGTGGAGCGATCGCGGCCGGCACGCCCGTCGGCCTCGAGGCCAAGGCGGTGATGGACAAGGGCGAGCTGGTCAGCGACGCCATCGTCAGCGCGCTGATCGGCGAACGGCTCGACGAAGCGGGCGAAGCGGGCGCGATCTTCGACGGCTTCCCGCGCACCCGCGCCCAGGCCGAGGCGCTCGACCTGCTGCTCGCCGAGCGCGGCCGCGGCCTCGACTATGTCATCGAGCTTTCGGTCGATGAGGACGCCCTCGTGCGCCGGATCGTCGGCCGCTTCACCTGCGCCCGTTGCGGCGCGCCCTATCACGACGAGTTCAGACTGCCCAAGGTCGCGGGCGTGTGCGACGTCTGCGGATCGACCGAATTCAAGCGCCGCCCCGACGACAATGAGCAGACGGTGCGCACGCGCATGGCCGAATATCGCGCCAAGACCGCGCCGATCCTGCCTTATTACGAGCAGCGCGGGCTGGTCCGCCGGGTCGACGGCATGGCTCCGGTCGACGAGGTCGCGGCGCGGATCGCGGCGATTCTGGACGGCTAGACAGAGACGGGGGGCTTCAATGCGGGCATGGATCTTCGGAGCGCTGATGCTGCTCTCGGCGCCGGCTGGCGCCGAGGTCGTCGGCGCCAGCGCCAACGGCTTCGAGGTGCGCGAGACGGTTAACCTGGTCGTCAAGCCGGAGATCGCGTGGCGCGCGTTCGCCGACGTCCGCAAATGGTGGGACCCCGACCATACCTACAGCGGCGACTCCGCCAACCTCAGCCTCGCGCTCACGCCCGGCGGCTGCTTTTGCGAGCGCATCCCCAAGACCGGCGGCGGCGTCGAGCATATGCGCGTCGCCTATCTCGACCCGGGCAAGCGCGTGGTCCTCACCGGCGCGCTCGGCCCGTTGCTCTATGAGGCGACGATCGGCGTGATGGTCGTCGAGATCGGGAAGACCGCCGGGGGCTCGCAGCTGACGCTCGATTACAAGGTCGCGGGCTTCGCCAACGGCGGCGGTACCGAGCTTGCGCCAGTGGTCGACAAGGTGCTGACCGGCCAGATCAAGCGCTACCGCACCTACGCGACCTCGCGGCCGCGGAGCTAGCGGCGCTCGAGCGTCACGAAACGGAACGGCGGCCGGCCGTCTTCGGCCACATCCCCCTCGCTCGCCACCTCGCGCCATTCGCCCGATGCGCGCGGGTCGGGCATCATCGTGTCGCCGGCGATGTCGGCCAGCACCTCGGTCAGCTCGATGCGGTCGGCGAGCGGCAGGAACAGCGCGAAGATGTCGGCGCCGCCGATCACCGACACCGGCTCGCCGCCCGCGATGCGCAGCGCTTCCGCGGCGTCGTGCGCGACTTCGGCGCCCTCGGCCCGCCAGCCGTCATCGCGCGTGAGCACGACATGCCGCCGCCCCGGAAGCAACTTCGGCAGGCTGTCGAACGTCTTTCGGCCCATCACCATCACCGTCCCCATGGTCAGCGCCTTGAACCGCTTGAGGTCGGCGGGGAGGTGCCACGGCAAGGTGCCGTCGCGGCCGATCACGCCGTTCTGAGCGCGCGCGACGACGATGGTGACCAGCGGCTTGTCCATCGCGCTGCTTTGACCGCAGTAGCGCCGCGTGCCAAGCGGCGGCGATTATGGATGCGCAGGCGCAGCTGATCGCGCAGGCCGGGCGCCGGCTCGGCCCGAAGGCGGTGATCGCCGATCCGG
>DASTID010000239.1:0-9728 GCA_035717905.1 Sphingomicrobium sp.
ACCGGCACGCTCATCTTGTTGAACAGGTCGACCGCGCGGCGCGCGTCGATCAGCGACAGGTCCTGCGGGGTCGACACGATCACCGCGCCGGCCGGGCGCGACTTCTGGATCAGCGACAGTTGCACGTCCCCCGTCCCCGGCGGCAGGTCGACGAGCAGCAGCTCGGCATTGCCCCAGTCGGCCTCGACCAGTTTGGCCAGCGCGCCGGTCGCCATCGGCCCGCGCCAGGCCAGCGCGTGCCCGGGCGAGACCAGCTGCCCGAGCGACAGGAACCTGAGTCCGTGAGCCTCGACCGGGATCAACCGGTCATTCTCGGCGGTCGGCTTGGCCGCGCTTCCGAGCAAGGTCGGCTGCGACGGCCCGTAGACGTCCGCGTCGATCAGCCCGACCGACTTGCCCATCCGGGCGAGCGCCACGGCGAGGTTGGCGGCGACGGTCGACTTGCCGACGCCGCCCTTGCCGCTGCCGATCGCGATCAAAGTCCGCGACGGCTCGGCCGCGGTCAGCGCGACGCGCGCGTCGCGGATTCCGGGCATCGCCAGCGCCGCTGACCGCAGCTCCCGCTCGAGCGCTTCGGCCTCGGTCTTGGACAGCCCCGTAGCGTCGGCGATGATCGTCGCGACGCCGCCTTTCACCCGCCGCGAGCGGATTCGTTCGCCGTGCGGCAGCGCGCTCAGCGGGTCTTCGGCCTCGGCCATGCCGAGCGACATAGGCAGCGCGCCGCCGCTTGCCACTGTTTTTCGTCCGGGCGGCCACCTATACTGGGCCGCATGAACATTTTGACGGGGTGGGGCGGCCGCGTTCGCGGCCTTTTCACTGACAGGAAGGGACCCTGGGGCGCGAGCGGCGGCGACGACGACGGCGGCGAGTCGCCGGCGGGCGACGGCCAGGGCTCCGGTCCCTGGGGCGAGCCGGGGCCGCGCCGGAGGCGCGTTGGCATTGCCCCGTCGGGCAACGGTTCGCCGTTCGACGAGCTGCTGCGCCGCGGCCGCGCGCGGTTCGGCGGCGGTGGCGGCGGGCTTCCCGGCCGCCCCGACCGCACGATCGTCGTCTGGGTCATACTCGCGATCGTGCTGCTGTGGCTGGTCGGAACCTCGGTCCATTCGATTTCGCCGGGACAGCGCGGCGTGGTCACCCGCTTCGGCCGCTACAGCTACACGCTCGGGCCCGGCGTCGGCCTGACCTTGCCGTCGCCGGTCGACCGGGTGACCAAGATCGACGTCGAGAACATCCGTTCGATCGACCTCGGCTCGGAGGACGCCGAGGACCTAATGCTGACCGGCGACCAGAATTTGATCGACATCGCTTATACGGTGCGCTGGAACATCCGCACGCCCGAGCTCTATCTGTTCCAGCTCAAGCAGCCCGACGACACCATCCGCGAAGTCGCGGAAAGCGCGATGCGTGCGGTGGTCAGCCGGGTCGGGCTCAACGATGCGATGGGCGACCAGCGCGCCGACATCGAGGAGCAGGTCGCGCAAATCATGCAGCGCATCCTCGACAGCTATCGCTCCGGCATCCAGATTCAGGGCATCGCGATCAAGCAGGCGGACCCGCCCGACGCGGTCAACGATGCGTTCAAGCAGGTTACCGCCGCCCAGCAGGACGCGCAGACCTACATCAACAACGCCAATGCCTATTCGCTCCAGCTGCGCCAGAAGGCGCAGGGCGAAGCGACCGCGTTTGACAAGGTCTATGAGCAGTACCGGCTGGCGCCCGAAGTGACCCGCCGGCGCATGTATTACGAAACGATGGAGCAGGTGCTCTCCAAGGTGGACAAGACGATCCTCGAGGCGCCCGGCGTCACGCCCTATCTGCCGCTTCCCGAGGTCAAGAAGCAGCAGCAGCGCCAGCCGGAGCCGCAGCAATGACCGAGTTCATCCGCCGCCGGCCGGTGATCTCCGCGATCGCCGCCCTCGTGCTGCTGTTCATCGTGGTCAGCAGCTTCCCGATCGTCCCCGAGACCAAGCAGGCGGTCGTCGTCCGATTCGGCAAGCCGGTGCGGATCCTCAATCGCTATGCCGCGGGCAGCCCGATCGGGTCGCCGGGCGCCGGCATCTCCTGGCGCATTCCTTTCGCCGAGCAGATCGTGTGGATCGACAAGCGCGTGCAGGACGTCGACATGCAGCGCCAGCAGGTGCTCTCGACCGACCAGCGCCGGCTCGAGGTCGATGCGTTCGCGCGCTATCGCATCGTCGACCCGCTGCTGATGTTCATCCGTGCCCGCAGCGAGGCGCAGCTGACGGACCAGCTGCGGCCGATCCTCGGCTCGGAAGTACGCAACGAGCTCGGCAAGGTGTCGTTCGCCTCGCTGCTGACGCCGGAGCGCCAGGGCGTGATGCAGGAGGTGCGTACGTCGCTCAACCGGATCGCGCGGCAATATGGCGTCGAGATCATCGATGTCAGGATCAAGCGCACCGACCTGCCGGACGGAGCCCCGTTGACCGCCGCGTTCGACCGCATGCGCACCGCGCGCGAGCAGGAAGCCCGCTCGATCCGGGCCCAGGGCGCGAAACAGGCGCAGATCATTCGCGCCCAGGCCGATGCTGACGCCGCCAAGACCTATGCCGCGAGCTTCGGCAAGGACCCACAATTCTACGACTTCTATCGGGCGATGCAGAGCTATCAGACGACGTTCATCGGGGATGACCCGGGGAAGCCGCCCGCACCGACCACCATCGTTTTGTCGCCCCAGAACGACTATCTGAGGGAATTCAGTGGACGCCAGCCCTGAACGGCATCGTTCAAATCGCGTTCATCGCGGCAAGACATTAGCGCCTTGCGTGCCAAGCCAAAGATTGATGGAGTACCGATGAGGTCGAAGGAGTCCGGAAAAGTGCGCTACGCCTATGGGGTCGCGATGGCCCTGCTGCTCGGTGGCACGGCATTCTCTGTCACGACGGGGCAAGCGGGTGCGCAGGTCGCGCAGAACGCGCCCTCGGCTTTGGCGCCGCACCCCGGCGCTCCGCTGTCGTTCGCCGATCTCGCGGCCAGGCTGCAGCCGGCGGTGGTCAATATTTCGACCAAGCAGCGCGTGCCGGTCCGCAGCCAGGCCGATCCGTTCGAGGAATTCTTCCGCCGCTTCGATCCCAACATTCCGCAGGGGCAGGGGCAGGGCGGCAGCGGCAGCGGCAGCGCCAACAACGACAACCAGCCGCGCACCCGCGAGGCGGGCTCGCTCGGCTCGGGATTCATCATTTCGCCCGACGGCTACGTCGTCACCAACAACCATTTGGTGCAGGGCGCCAACGGCAACGGCACGGTCGACAGCGTCACGGTGATCACCACCGACCGCAAGGAATATCCGGCGCGCATCGTCGGCCGCGACGAAACCTCGGATCTCGCCTTGCTCAAGATCGACGGCAAGAATTTGCCGTTCGTGCAATGGGGCGACAGCACCAAGGCGCGTGTCGGCGACTGGGTGCTGGCGATCGGCAACCCCTACGGCCTCGGCGGCAGCGTCACCGCCGGGATCATTTCCGCGCTCCACCGCGGCATCACCGGCGTCGGCGCCTACGACCGCTACATCCAGACCGACGCGGCGATCAACATGGGCAATTCGGGCGGCCCGATGTTCGATTTGAATGGCAACGTGATCGGCATCAATTCGGCGCTGATCTCCCCGACCGGGGCATCGGTCGGCATCGGCCTCGCCATCCCGGCGGAGGCGGCCAAGCCGGTCATCGACGCGCTGCGCAAGGGTCAGCGGCCGCAGCGCGGCTTCCTCGGCGTCGGCCTCCAGCCGCTCGACGAGAATCTCGCCCCTTCGCTCGGCCTGCCCAAGGACAGCGGCGAGATCGTGCGCTCGGTCGTGGCTGAAGGCCCGGCGGCCCGTGCCGGGCTGCAGCAGGGCGACGTCATCGTCACCGTCAACGGCCAGGCAGTCACCCCCGACCAGACCGTCTCCTACCTTGTCGCCAACACCCCGGTCGGCGCGCGCGTCCCGCTCGAGATTTTCCGCGGCGGCAAGCGCCAGACCGTCACCGTCACCGTCGGCGAGCGGCCGCCCGAGGATCAGGTGGCGAAGCTCGGCGGCGGCGGCACGCCCGATACCGGCACGCCGGAGCCGTCGGTCGCCCCGCAAAAGGCGCTCGGCCTGTCGCTCGCGCCGCTCACCGCGGAGCTGGCGCGCGCGGCCAACCTGCCGGCCGGCTCGCACGGGGTCATCGTCACCGCCGTCGACGCCAACAGCGACGCCGGCGACGAAGGGCTTCAGCGCGGCGACCTGATCGTCTCGGTGAACAACCAGCTGGTGACGTCGCCGGCTCAGGTCATCGCCGCGGTCGATGGCGCGCGCAAGGCGGGACGCACGAGCGTGCTCCTGCTGATCAAGCGCGGCAATCGACCCGAGGCCTTCGTCGGCGTGGACATCAGCGGCAAATAGCGCCGGCGCGTCGGCGTCGCCCCCGCTAACCGGCTTGCGGAGCGGCGGCTGTGTCGTCCGTCGAGTCAGCGAACCCGCACTGCTTCTGTTCCATCGGGATCTGCTTGGTGATGCGGGTGGCGTTCTCCGCATAGGCCTGCGTCACCGAGCCCTGATTCACCGTCTTCCCGCGCAGCGGGCTGACGCCCTGGCAGATGTGGAAGACATGCGGGGTCGCGGACTTCTTGGCTCCGCCCTCCGGAGCGATCCAGTAGACGACATCGAGCCCGTTCGGGTTCGCGTCGCTCTTGGTCGCCTCGGCCACCGTCTTCGAGTCCGCGGCAATCGCCTTTGCTTGTTCGGCGACCTCCGGCGAGCAATCCTTGGTCGGCTGCCCGGACTTAATCTCGGCCGCGCACTTGTTCATGTCCTGGGTGTACTGCTCGACCGACGGCGGGTTCCAGCTCACCCCGATCAGCGTGGCGACCACGGCCAGGACCGCCCCGACGCCTCCGGCGATCTTCTTGTTCTTGGGGTCCATGTCCTTGTCCATGAAGATCAGGACGACCAGCGGGAGGAAGGCGATCAGCGTGATGATCGCGCCGAGCTGGTTCTGGACGAAGAACTTGAACTTTTCCGATTCGCGCGCCGGGTCGTGCTTGTTCGCGGCCTTCCACATCAGGCTGCCGGCAATCGCGAAGATGGCGATTCCGACCAGGATGCCGATCAGCAGCGCAAGGTTTCCGTGGTCGAACGTGTGCCGATAGAGCAGGACGATGCCGGCGACCTCGCCGCCGATAGCGATGATCCAGGCGATCGCGGCGAAAATGCGAAGGCGCCTGGCGGCGGATTCCTGGCCGTGCGTCGCGCGCCATTCCTTCGTGACGTCGACCTCTTCGGCGGGCTTATTGTCGGACATCTTCAGGTCCCCCGTTTGCCATTCGGCGTTCGTATCGCAGCATCGGCCCCTATACGAGAAGAATTGTTGTGACGACCGGGGCGGCTGGCGCTCGTCCGGCTACCTCAACCTCGCCTTGAATCGCGGCGCGACTTGCGCTGCGCCGTCCGCTGCGCAAAGTGGCGCTCCTCGGATTCTCGGTTCGCGCTTTGGAAAGGGGCCGTCATGGGCTGGTATCTTCGGAAGAGTCTGAAGATCGGCCCCCTGAGGCTCAACCTGTCAAGGTCGGGCCTTGGCGGATCGGTCGGCGTGAAGGGCCTGCGCGTCGGTACCGGGCCGCGTGGCCGCTACCTGCACGCCGGCAGGGACGGGCTTTATTTTCGTCAATCGCTTGGTTCATCGGGGACCCCGGCCGAAGAACGCTCCGAAGCCGTGGTCGAAAGGGCGGCGGACGCAACGGAAGGGAAGCCGGGAATCGGCGCCGCGATCGGAGCCATGCTGGCCGGTTCCCTGCGCGCAATCCTCGGGGGGCTGATGCGTGGCCGGTAACGGGCGCGAGCTGATCGAGGCGCTCGAGCAGGAGTGGCGCGACGCCTTGTGCAGCAAGGACCTCGACCGGCTGCGGGCGCTGATTCATCCCGATTTCGTGCTGATCGGCACCCGCTCGAGCGGGCCGTTCACCATGTCGCGCGAGGAATGGCTCGAGGCGATCGAGCGGCGCGACGTCGCGGCGATCGAGATCGACGTGCGCGATGCGACCGTGCTCGACCAGGTGATGCTCGGCACCGTGCAGGCGCGCTGGCGGCTCAAATATCTCGGCCGGGTGATCGAGGACTGCGTGCTGCTGACCGACGTCTGGGTCTACGACGAGGGCCGCTGGCGCGCGATCCGGCGGCACTCGACTCCGGCTCCAGCGGCCGATTGCTCATAAAGGGGAACAAGGAATGGCAACCCAGGCGGCGCCGCTTCGGCGCGGAGACGACATCAAGGAGCTGACCCTCCGCGGCATCATTCTCGGTGCGCTGATCACCGTCGTGTTCACCGCCGCCAACGTCTATCTCGGCCTCAAGATCGGGCTGACCTTCGCCACCTCGATCCCGGCCGCCGTCATTTCGATGGCGGTGCTGAAATTCTTCCGCGATTCGACGATCCAGGAAAACAATATCGTCCAGACCATCGCGTCCGCGGCGGGCACATTATCGGCGATCATATTCGTCCTTCCCGGACTGATCATGGTCGGCTGGTGGACGGGTTTCCCGTATTGGCTGTCGGTCGCCGTGATCGGCATCGGCGGAATTCTCGGGGTCATGTATTCGGTCCCGCTTCGCCGGGCGATGGTGACCGGCTCCGACCTGCCATATCCGGAGGGCGTCGCCGCGGCCGAAGTGCTCAAGGTCGGGGCGGGCGTCGGCGGCGCCGAGGAGAATCGCCGCGGCCTCCTGATGATCATCGTCAGCTCGATTGCCGCGGCGGCTTTCTCGCTGCTTGCCGCGACCGGATTGATTTCCTCGGCCGCGGCGAAAAGCTTCCGCGCGGGATCGGGCGCGACCCAGGTCTCCGCCAGCCTGTCGCTGGCGCTGATCGGCGTCGGCCATCTCGTCGGCCTGTCGGTCGGAATCGCGATGTTCATCGGGCTCTTGATCAGCTGGGCCTATCTCGTGCCGCATTACACCTCGCTCGCGGGCGCGATTCCGCTCGGCACCAGCCTCGACGATTTCGTCGGTGACGTGTTCGTCAACAAGGTGCGGTTCGTCGGCGCCGGGACGATCGGCGTCGCGGCCATCTGGACGCTGCTGCGGATCCTCGGGCCGATCATCGGCGGAATCCGCTCGGCGATGGCCGCCAACCGCGAACGCAAGGCCGGCCGCGCCGACACGCTGCCGATCACCGAGCGCGATATCCCGATCGGCATCGTCACTGCGACCATCCTCGTCTCGATGATCCCCATCGGACTGCTGCTCTACGCATTCGCCAGCACCAACCCGATCGCCGCCAATCCCGGCGCTACGATCGTCCTTTCGATCATCTACGTGCTGATCGCGGGCGTCGTCATCGCGGCCGTGTGCGGCTACATGGCTGGCCTGATCGGCGCCTCGAACAGCCCGATCTCGGGCGTCGGGATCCTCTCGGTCGTCGGGATCGCGCTGATCCTCGCACTGCTGTTCCCGGCGGCATCGGGCGATGCGACCAAGAGCCTCGTCGCCTTCGCCTTGTTCGTCACCGCGATCGTGTTCGGCGTCGCGACCATCTCCAACAACAACCTCCAGGACTTGAAGACCGGCCAGCTGGTCGACGCGACGCCGTGGCGGCAGCAGGTCGCGCTGATCCTGGGCGTCGTGTTCGGCTCGCTGGTCATCCCGCCGATCCTCGACCTCCTCAACACCGCGTTCGGCTTCCAGGGCGTGCCGGGCGCCGGGATCACCGCGCTCGCCGCCCCGCAGGCGCAGCTCATCTCCGCCATCGCCCAGGGCGTCCTCGGCGGGAACCTCGACTGGGGGCTGATCGGCATTGGCGCCGGCATCGGCGTTGTTGTCGTCATCATCGACGAATTCCTTCGCGCGACGAAGCGCGGCGCGCTGCCGCCGCTCGCGGTCGGCATGGGCATCTATTTGCCGATGGCGCTGACCCTGCTGATCCCGATCGGCGCGCTGCTCGGCTATTTCTACGACAAGTGGGCGCGGCGCGCCGCCAACCCCGAATTCGCCGAGCGGATGGGCGTGCTTCTCGCCACCGGCGTGATCGTCGGCGAGAGCCTGTTCGGGGTCGTGTTCGCCGGAATTGTCGCCGCAACCAACAGCGACGCGCCGCTCGCCCTCGTCGAGAATTTCGCCTGGGCAGTGCCGCTGGGACTGGTGCTGTTCGCGGTGACGGTCGGGGCGCTTTACCTGTGGACCCGGAGCCAGGCGGCGAGCGCTCCGCCGACCGAGCAGTTCGACGAACCGTCGGCAGCGACCTACCGCTAGCCCCGTCCGCGGTACGGTTGCACGCCCTGGTCGGGGAGCCACAGCCCCTCAGGCGGCGGGGTCGATTGCCAGAAAACGTCGATCGGCATCCCGCCGCGCGGGTACCAGTATCCGCCGATGCGCAGCCACTTGGGCTTCATCTCGTTGGTCAGGCGCTGGCCGATGCCGACGGTCACGTCCTCGTGGAAGCCGCAATGGTTGCGGAACGCGCTCAGGAACAGCTTCAGGCTCTTCGATTCGACGATCGTCGCTTCGGGCGCATAGTCGATCACCAGATGCGCGAAGTCGGGCTGGCCGGTCACCGGGCACAGCGAGGTGAACTCGGGCGCGGTGAAGCGCACCAGGTAGAGCGCGCCGGCGCGAGGGTTCGGCACATAATCGAGCACCGCCTCGTCGGGCGAAGCGGGCAGGGCGCTGGGCTGGCCGAGGTGACGGGTCTCCATCGCGCGGCCACCTAGCAGCCGCCGCGCGCCGCGCCTATCCTCGCGCGATGGACTCACTGGTTTCGACCGAATGGCTGGCCGGGCATCTCGGCGAGCCCGAGCTGACCATCGTCGACGCGAGCTGGTTCATGCCGGCAAGCGGCCGCAGCGGGCGCGACGACTATCTCGCGGCGCACATCCCCGGCGCGCGCTTCCTCGACATCGACGAGGTGAGCGACCGCTCCAGCTCCGCGCCACACATGCTGCCGAGCGGCCAGGATTTCGCTCGCGCCATGGAGCGGCTTGGCGTCGGCAGCGGTGACCGCATCATCGTCTATGACAATTCGCCGGTCCGGACCGCAGCGCGCGGCTGGTTCATGCTGCGCCACTTCGGCGCGGACAATGTCGCGATCCTCGATGGCGGCTTCCAAAAATGGCAGGCCGAAGGCCGTCCCATCGAATCGGATGAGCCCGCGCCGCGCAATGTGCGATGGGACATTGCGGAGCGTCCCGGCAGCGTCCTCGGCAAGCGGGACATCCTCGCCGGCGTCGACGCCCCTTTGCTCGATGCCCGCGGCAAGGCACGGTTCGACGGCAGCGAAGCCGACCCCCGTCCGGGCGTCGCCGCGGGGCACATCCCCGGCTCGAGGAACCTGCCTTTCTCGGCGCTCTACCGCGCGGACGGCCGCTTCCAGCCCGCCGACGAAATCCGCCGCTTGTTCGACGAGGCCGGGATCGATCCGGAAAGGCCGTTCGTCGCCACCTGCGGCTCGGGAGTCACCGCCAATAGCCTGATCTTCGCCGCGCATTTGCTCGGCTCGGACGGCAACATGCTCTACGACGGCAGCTGGAGCGAGTGGGGCGCCGACCCGGCGACCCCGAAAGCGGTAGGTCCGGCCTAGCCGAGCACCACGCGCGCGACGTCGGCGAGCTCGCGCCGGATTTCCTCGACCAGCGCGCGGCTCGCTTCGGCGTTTGCAGCGGCGCCGTTCTGGCGCGCGGCGAGCAGGGTCTCGAGCCCGTCCGCCGTCGCGCTAACCAGCTGTCCCGAGCGCCGGTCGAACCAGCGGCGCCTGGCGTCG
>DASTID010000240.1:0-2087 GCA_035717905.1 Sphingomicrobium sp.
GGGCTTGGGGAAGGGGTCGTGCCATTCGGCCCAGTGGCGGCCGCCCGCGCTTTCGCCCGACGCGACCCTGTTCCCGTTCGACAGCAGGACCGGGAACGCCGCCGCGTCGCCTTCCATCCGGACACTGTACTTGCTCAGTACGTCGGGCCGGTCCGGGAAGAAGGTGATGCGGCGGAAGCCTTCGGCTTCGCACTGGGTGCACAGCATGCCGTTCGATGCGTAGAGGCCCATCAGCTTGGTGTTGGCCGCGGGATCGATCTCGACCTCCGTCTCCACCGTCGCTTGCTCGCCGTCGATCGGCAGCGCGAGGTTCGGCCCGTCCATCGACCAGGCGACATCCTGGCCATCGACCTTGACCGACCGCGGCGTCGCGCCGTCGCCGTTCAGCACCAGCGGCCGGTCATGATCGCCGTTGCGCTCGACCGACAGCGTCGCGCGCACCCGCGTCCGCTCGAGGCCCAGGTCGAAGTCGAGCCGGATCTCCGGCACCAGCCAGTCCGGCGGCCGGTAATCCTCACGGCGGATGGTGACGTGGGTCGGGGACGGCGGCGCCTCGGGCGCGGTCTGGGCGTCCGGCAGCGTGGTGGTACGAATATCGGCCATGGCGCGGGCTTAGGCGCGGCCGGTTAACGGCTCAACCCGCTTGTCTGGGAGCGCAATGGTCAACCGCGCGTTGAACCGGCGAGCAAAAGGAGGCTGTCCATGAATGCTTTCGACCAGATTCGCGAACATATGAAGGTGATCGGCGCCGACGGAGCGCCCATCGGCACCGTCGACCGGGTCGAGGACAACCGGATCAAGCTGATCCGCGCCGACAGCGGCATCGGCCACGCGGAGCATCACCATTTCATTCCCAAGGGACTGGTCGCCGAGGTCGAAGGCGACACCGTGCGCCTGACCGCGCGCGGCGACGTCGTCGCCGACCTGTTCGAGCAGGAGCAAAGCGGCGAGCCGATCGGCTGACGCGCCCTGCGACTTGATTTGCGCGGCGCCTTCGGCCTGTAATGGAGCCGAGGGGGTGAAGCATGCGCACATCGACCGTCGTCCTGCTCGGCCTTGCGGGTCTCGCCGGGTGCAACCAGTCCGCGAGCGATCGCAACGCCGCGGCCAATGCGGCGTCGAATGCCGCGGCCGAGAAGCCGCGCAACGCCTATTGCTTCTTCAAGGACGAGGAGACCAAGGAGTGGAGCGCCGCGCGCGGCGACGACGGGAACATCGTCGTCAAGGGCAAGGCATTCCGCCAGGATTCGCGCTACAAGGCGATGCTCGGCGAGCCCGAGGTCGAGGGCACGACGGCGCGTATCTCCCCGACCATCGCGCAGAATGACACGGGCTATGGCGCGCCCGACAATTGGTGGGAGCTCAGCGCGACGATCCCCAACAGCGCGGCGGTGACCAGGGTCAGGGTCGAGTGCGGGGCCAAGCTGCTCGCCGACCTCGAGGTGCCGAGCGGCCACTGACGCGCGACGAAGCGCAATCGCCGCCCGGCAAATCCGTTGCATTCCGTGCCTGCGAGGCAGAGGGTGGCCGGCGTGAGCAAGGACGAGGTCGCGAGTCCGCTGAAGGCCGAGGCGTGGACCAGCGCCGGCGATTATCTCGGCGCGCTGGCTCGGCGGCGCACGCATCGCCGCCGGCGCGAGGCGGGGCCGCGCACCCAGCCCGAATCGCCGCGCTTCCTGCTCAGCACCTTGCCGTTCCTCGCGCTGTTCGCCGCGCTCGCGGTGATCACCGTCGGAATCGTCGCCTCGGCCTGGCCGGGCACGCAGCCGCGGCCGCGGACGCAGACGGCGGCGGCGGAGCGCGAGCTGGGGACCGCGCCGAAGGGGTGGTTTCAGGAAGCCGAGCGGGAGTTTCATCGCTAAGCGCGGCCGTCACGCGAGCGAATGGCGTGCCGTCGATCGACGCGCCTGCGGCGGTCGTCGGCCGGCTTTTCGCCATCTCTTCGCACAGGCTCGCGATTGCTTGCGCAATCGTTCACCTGCGCTCGGTGGCTCAGCAGTGCCAGCCGTTGCCGGACCACCACATCCGGTCGGGAGTGCAATTCTGGTTGTTCTGCACCCAGCGCGGGAAGGCGCGGTCGGGACGGT
>DASTID010000241.1:0-6105 GCA_035717905.1 Sphingomicrobium sp.
TCGGGCACCGGCTTGCAGCACCGCCTCCCCAGGGTCGGCGCGATGGCGCGGATGCGGGCCGTCAACGAGGTGCGCCTGCACATCGCCGCTCGCGCGCCGCAGGCCCGCTGGGTGTCCGGGCGCAGCATCGTGCGCGAGCAGGGCAAGCGTGGCTACCGTCCCAACGCGGTGGTCGAGATCGGCCGCGAGCGCCACGCGATCCTTGTCAAGCTCGGCGGCGGGGCCGAGGAGCGCGAGCGGGCGATCCTCGAGACGCACATGGCCCGCCACGACGCCGTGATCGCCTTCTGCGCCACCGCCCCGCGGAGACGACTCGAGCGCCTGGCCGCCGAGCATCATTGGCCGAAGCTGGTGGTGCGTGAGCTCCCGCAGCCGCCCGGGCCGCTTCGATGAAGGCTGGCGATCGGCGGTCCGCCGGCAGATCCGATCAAACGACGAGCTACCCCCGCGGACACCTCGGCGGGTGGTTCAGGCGCGAAGGTCTTTGACCTTGCAGGGCAGCTTCTCCGCCAGGTCGATGATCTCCGGATCGCCGGTCAGGAGCACCCCGCCCTCGGCCGCGGCGAGCGCTACCGCGAAGCAGTCGGCCAGCGCCATTGGGTGCTCGGCCTTCAGCGCCGCCGCCGACCGCATTGCGGACACCCCCGGCAGGTTCTCGTCGATCCGCGGTCGCAGCTCCTCCAGGGTGCGGTCCGCCTCCCCCTTGCCGTGGTCGCGGCTGGTTCGGTAGTGGACCTCGACCAGATTGATCCAGCTGATCGCCGGGCGCCCGCGCTCCAGCGCCTCGTCCACCGCCGCGGCCGCCGGTTCTTCGCCATCGAACCAGCACAGGACGGACCACGAATCGAGGCAGGCTCGCACGTCTCAGCGCGGCTCGCGCCCGCGGTCCTCGAGCAGCCGCGCCGCCATCCCGCTGCCGGCAAACCGCCCCCGCAGGCCAGGGCGCCGGTTAGCCCGCCGCACGACGATCCCGTCGCCGACGGACTCGAAGTCGACATCGGAGCCCGGCCCGAGCCCCGCACGTTCGCGCAGAACCTTTGGAATGACCACCTGGCCCTTAGCGCCCATTCGTTGAGTCATACCCACCGAGTATACCTATGACGTCGCACGCTGGTCGACGGCTTCACCGTGCCCCACCGAGGGCCGGCATTGCCGCGCTCGATCTGACCGATCCGCGCTACCGCGGATTCGGCGGTGCCGGCGCGCCGAGTTGCCCGCAGATCGCTCGCGCCAGGCCCGGCCCGATCTCCTTGTGGCGCGGGACCGAAGACACCTGATCCTGTGGTCCGCGCCACTTGGCATGCTTCGATCCGCCCACCTCGCGGCAGCCGTGCTCGCGCAGGTGCCGTTCCAGGTCTCGTCGCTTCACGCCGCGACGAAGTGCAGGTGCTCGCGGTCCGCAACGCCGTCGCGGCCTTCCAGCTCCTCGTCCGGCGTCAGCACCGTGCGCAGGGCGTCGAGCACGTTCTCCCGCGCCTCTTCCCGATTGCGGCCCTGGCTGATCGCGCCCGGGACCTCCAGGACCCGCGCGACGATCCAGCCGTCCTCGTCGGGACCCTCGAAGGAGATCGTGAAGTCGATCGATGCCGCCATGCCTGAACGGTAGCGCCTGCCGGTCGCGAAATCGGTCAGGCTCGGCCCGGGTGCATAGTCTCCGAGTCGATGACCGAGGCCGGCGAGCGAAAAGCCCGCGCCAGGGTACGCAAAGCGCAGGCCGAGTTCGAGCGCGCCGGCGCCTCCGGAGATCCGGCTCCCAGAGCCGGATCCGCTTGACCCCGAGCCCTCGCGCCGCTATGATTGCGGCTCCGCGTCGGAGCCTCGGACGGCCCCGAGCACAGGGTCGACAGGGAGAGGTTCCATCGGCTGAACACCGCTCCGCGCGTCCTCGCATGGGACCCGTCGATGCCCTGTGCGCCCGCCTTCGCTCTCCCGCATGTAGCGCAACCCGCGCTACACTGACGCTATGAGTCCTACCGCCGCCTCCTCGCAGCCGCTCTCGCTCCGCCTCGGCGACGAGGGTCGTCGCGCCCTCGAGGACATCGCCCGCACCCGCGGCATCACCCGCGCCGAGGCCGCGCGGCAGGCGATTGCCGAGACCGCCGAGCGCGAGCGCCGGCGCTCGGGCCTCGCCGCCGAGGTCGCCCGCCTTGCCGCCGATCCGGCGGACCGGGTCGCCCGCGAGCGCGTCGCCACCGACATGGACGCCGTCGCCACCGACTGGCCGGAGTGACGCGCGGCGAGGTCTACCGCGTGCGCCTGCCGAAGCGGGGCGGGCGCGAGCAGCATGGCCCCCGCTACGCGGTGATCGTGCAGGCCGACGACCTGCTCGGCCTCTCGACCGCGCTCGTCGCGCCGACCTCACGCAGCGTCCTCGCCGCCAGCTTCCGCCCCGAGGTCCGGGTCGCGGGCGAGCTCACCCGGGTCATGGTCGAGCAGCTGCGCGCGCTCGATGTCGGCCGCCTCGGCGATCTGGCCGGTCGCCTGGACGCCGTGGAGGTGCGCGAGGTGGACGAGGCGCTCGCGCTGGTGCTGGCGCTTCGCTGAGTTCTACCTCTCCAGCTTCTCGGTCAGCTTCGCCAGCTCGACGACCGAGGCGCCCAGCGCGTCGGCAATCGCTTCGACGGTGTCCTACCTGGGATAGGTACGCCCTCGCTCCATCGCTCCGAGCGTGCCGGCTGAAATGCCTGCCGCTACGGCCTGGTTCGGGGCGAGGCATTCTGCGACCAGCCCGAGGAAGCCGGCGTTGCTGTGGCCTGCGCCATATCGGTCGTATTGGCTTGGCCCTCATCCGGCTCCAAAAAGAATCAGTCCGTGATCGGAGCCGGGTGAGGACTGGGGTCGAATCAATCGCCCATGTCCTCCGCTTCGCGTCCGGGCATGGGCGAGCGTTGCGCGTTCTGCTCACCTTGCGAATGCTCAGATCAATTTGGCGTTGCGCAGGTCATTGGGACTAGCCGTTAATTGCAACGGCTACCAGGAGGACCAGCCCGGGGGCGAAGGCACTTCCGAACACCAGCGGCGCGGCGATGGATTCGTCTTGCCGCAACTGGCGCAACAATTCGTCGTCCCCGGCTTTTCGGGCTTCGTTTTGCGCCCTACCGAACCATGCTCGCAGCGGCGTCTGCAAAACCGGGGCGGCGCAGAGCCCCACTCCCAGAGCGCAAAGCGCGCGAGTCATCTCCGTGTCCGTTCCAGTCAGGAGGGCATACCCGGCAATGGCCTCAGCCGCCACGTAAGCGATCGGAAACGAGAGGACAAAAAGCCGATTGGCTCGCGAAAGTTGCGAATGGTGGGGTCGCCACTCATAAAAGCGGATCTCGACCGCCAGCGCGAGAAACAAGATCGGAATGATTTGGGCGGACACGGCGTAGAAGCTAAATGCAGAAGACATTCCCAAATCCTCCTGGTTGGCCCGGCGGTTGATCTGGCCTACATCGCCGGCTGCGCAGCCGAGACGCGCAGGTCTGCGGACAGACCATCACTTACCGGTGTGGACCGCCGACCACCATTGGCCCAAGTTCGTAGCGCGCGACATCCCGAAGTCGTGCCATCGCCGCAGCGACCAAGCCCTACCCGCCGACGACGTCCAGGCCCAGCTTGCTCGCAGCCTTGCGCAGGTCGCCGTCGAAGCTCGCGACCGAGCCCTCGTGTCGCTGGGCTACCGCCAGCACGCAGCAGTCGGGCATCTTGCGCCCCGTTTCGGCGCGCAGCGTCGCGAGCCGGACCGGGGCGCTCGCGCCCAACTCCAGCTCCTCGACCCCGAGCCGTTTCAGCGCCGCCTCTGCCTCTTTCAGCCGCTTCGTCCTGGCGGGTGCCACCAAGGTCTCGGCCAGTGTGATCGCGCTCGCGCCCAGTGGCTCCGCGTCGCTTTCCGCCAGTAACGCCGTTGCCTTCTCGTGGTGCGGGTCGCGAGCGTCCAGGTGCCCGATCAGGACGCTCGCGTCGAGGACGATCACTCCGGCCAGTCCTCGCGCAAGCGCTCCAGTTCGCCCGGCTCATACACGCCGCTGAGTGCCCCGGCGGTCTCGGCGACTGCCGCCCGCCGTGCCGCCCCTTCGCGCTCGATCGCGTTGTGTCCGGCCTCGGCGAGTCGCAGTAAGAGCTCCTTGCGATCGCTGATCTGCGGCCAGCGGCGCTGCGCCTCGTCGAGCAGCTCGCTGACCGCTCCGCTGTCGGTCACGGTGTAGCGCGGTTTCGTCGTCGGCATGACAGAAGTGTAGCACTACTATAGCTAAGTGCTGCACTTCGCGGTGTCGTGCCGGCTCGCTGGCGGTGGCCGCTCCCATAGTCTCCGCCAAGATGGCCGATGGCAAACAGAAGGCCCGCGCCAACCTGCGCAAAGCACAGACGGCCTTCGAACGCGCCGAGACCCAGCGTGAGAAAGCAGGCGATGCTCGACGCAAGAGCTTCGAACAAGCGCAAGAAGCCGGGATGACCTTGCGCGAGATCGGCAAGGTCGTCGGACTGCACCACACTCGTGTGGGGGAAGTCCTTCGCGGCGATTAGTTTGGATGGAGGTCCCCTCCATCCAGACCTGCTAAGCTCCGCAAACACATAACGATGCAGCGACCCGCCGCGCCACTAACGCGACGGGCCGCCTGACCACGAAGGAGGCGTTGCTCCCTCATGGCTGAAACGAACCCTACGGGTGACAGTCGTCTCGTGTCCCTCGATCTGCAGGACGCGCAGGCGCTGATCCTGCGCAGTGACCTGGGCGCCTGGATCGAATCGCTCGAGGCCGACCTGCGCGACCCCGACCGGCTCGAGGACCCCCACCGCACCCGCGCCGACCTTGACGGCTACCGCCGCCTGCTCGACGCGGTGAAGGAGGGCGGGATCCGCGTCCCCGACCCTGAGGCTGCCCGCCTCCTGCGCGAAGCGGCCGACGCCCACGACGAGGAGAGCGGCTACGCGGAGGTCGTCGCCACCCACGACGCGATGCACGCCCTCCTCGCCGCCCTGGCGGAGGGCGAGGGATGATGCGCCTCTGCGACGTCCGCCGCCGCCGCCGACCTCCCAGGGCGTCGGTGGCGGGCGACCCTGAGCTGCAGGGCCGCGTCATGGACCTTGTCCTGGAGTCCCACCCGCTGTCGCTCACCTTCGACGCTCTGTCCACCCTGATCTCGGTGGACCCCGCCGACCTCGCCGAGACCCTTGCCTTCGCCGTGGCGGTTCGCGACCTCGCTCTCGCCGGTCTCCTGGCAAGCGATGGCCTCCGTGTCGCTCCGACCCGCGCGGCGCTCTGCTTCGCGCGGCTGGAGCGAGCCGATGGCTAGCCCCGCGAGCCCGATCGCCGCCACCTTCGGCCGCAACCTCGCCACGGCCCGCAAGCGCTCCGGTTTCTCCCAGGAAGAGGTCGCGGTTCGCGCCTCGCTGCACCGCACCGAGATCGGCCTCTTGGAGCGCGGCGAGCGGATGCCGCGGATCGACACTGCGATCAAGCTCGCCGGCGCGGTGAGCGTGCCGGTCGCCGCGCTGCTTGAGGGCATCGAGTGGACGCCTGGCCTTACGCGTCCCGGAGCCTTCGTCACGGGCGGCTCACGGTCGGATTGAGTCGGCCGCTCCTCTCGCTGCCTCCGACGCCGCACCGTAGCGCCTGCCGGCGCTCTCTCGGCCGCGCGTCGAAACCGGCGAGAGGAGAGTCACACATGAGCGCAACCAGCACCGCACTTCCCAGAGACAAGCGGTCAGAGGCGGCATGGTCCGGACCGCGGGTGGGACGAATCGACTCGGCCGCCCGTCATGGGGATGAGCGACAGATGACCGCGTTGACGATCGACACCGCGCGCCGCGCCTTCTTCACCCCGGAGACCCTCGCCTCCTACCTGCAGGTCTCCGACCGCATGATCCGCAAATGGGTAGCCGAAGGCCGTCTGCGCTCCTACAAGCTCGACGGCTGCCGCCGCTTCGACCCCGCAGACGTCGACCGCTTCGTCGCGCAGTTCCGCGATCGTCGCGTCGCCGCCGCATGAGCCGCCGCCGCGCGGCGGGGAGCACGCCCCGTCAGGCTCCATACAAGCGCACCTACTCCGACGGCCGGGTCGTCTGGGTTTCCCGCTATCAGGATCTTGCCGGCAAGCGTCGCTACGCCAAGCCGCGCTGGAA
>DASTID010000242.1:0-4863 GCA_035717905.1 Sphingomicrobium sp.
GTGCGATGCTCGTAGAAGGCGATCAACGCGCCGAGCGAGCGAGCGTCGAGCCGCTCGATCAGGATCGTCGCGCTCGGGCGGTTGCCGGCATATGCGCGCTGCGGGTCGTCGCTCGCGCGGCCGCGCATCAGCGCCGCGCCCTGCGCGAAGGCGTTGAGCAATAGCTGGCGGCGGTGGTCGGGCGGCTGGGAATCCTCCCCTTCGGCGACCGCGACGAACTCGACGGGCACCAGCAACGTGCCCTGGTGGAGCAGCTGGAACACCGCATGCTGGGCGTCGGTCCCGGTCCCGCCCCAGGTCACGGGCGCCGTGCCATGCGCGACCGGCTCGCCATCGGACCTTACGGACTTCCCGTTGGACTCCATCTCCAGCTGCTGGAGATAGGCCGGCAGCAGCCGCAGGCGCTCGTCGTAAGGAAAAACCGCGCGGGTCTGGCAGCCGAGCGCCTCGACATACAGCCGGTCGGCGAAGGCGGCGAGCAGCGGCACGTTCGCTTGCGGCTCGGCGAAGCGGAAGTGCCGGTCCATCTCGGCCCCGCCCTCGAGGAACTCCTCGAACGCGTCCCAGCCGAGCGCCAGCGCGGCCGAGACGCTGACCGGGCTCCACAGCGAGTAACGGCCGCCGACGCTCTCGCCGAACTGGAGGATGCGCGTCTCGTCGATTCCTGCCTCGACGGCAGCGTCGGGATGCGCGGTCACCGCGATCGTCCGGCCGTGCGGATCTGCGATGCCCGCGCGCTCCAGCCAGGCGAGCGCCGCCCGCATGTTGGCCAGCGTCTCGGCGGTGGTGAAAGTCTTGGAGACGATCACGACCAGCGTCGTCGCCGGGTCGAGCGGCCGCACGGCCTCGTCGAACGCGGCCCCGTCGACATTGGACAGGAACCGCGCCTCGACCCTAGCGCCGCCCCGCCCGAGCGCGTCGACCAGCAGCGCCGGCCCGAGCACGGAGCCGCCGATCCCGATGTGCAGGACGCCGGTGACCGTGCCGAAGGCGCCGGCCTCGATCGCGTCGACCAGCGCCCGGGTGCGGGTCCGCCGCGCGGCCGCGAGATCGACCTCGTCGGGCGAGCTATTGCCGCGCTCGGCGACGTGGGTCGCGGCGCGGGCTTCGCTGGGATTGACGATCTCGCCCGCGAACAACGCGTCGCGCAGCGCCGCAAAGCGCATGTCGTCGGCACGCGTGAGGAATCGATCGACGATTGGCCGGTCGAGATGCGTCTTCGACCAGTCGAAATAGAGTCCCGCGACTTCGAAGCTGAAGCGCGTCAAGCGATCGGGCTCGCTCGAGAACAGCCCGTCGAGCGTCTGGAGATCATGCTGCTGCCGTTCGCCCGCCATCGCTGGAGGCACATAACCGGCGAGGCGGCAAAAGCCAGTCCGGGTTGACCTTCCGCGCCAGCGCGGAAACAACCATGGCCGATGCCCCTGCCGTTCGCCGCCCGACAACCAGCCAAAGACGATGCGCGGGGCGAGAGCGCGTGGAGCCTCATCCGCTTCATCGCGACTCTGGCGCTGCTCGCCTGGGCGGTGCGGAGCTTCGTCGTCGCGCCGTTCAGCATCCCCTCGGGATCGATGCTGCCGACGCTGTACATCGGCGATTATTTGATGGTCGCCAAATGGCCCTATGGCTATTCGCGCTACAGCTTCCCGCTCGGCTTGCCGTCATACAGCGGCAGGATTCTGGGCAATTTGCCCAAACACGGGGACGTGGTGGTGTTCCGCCACACCGGCGAGGACACCGATTTGATCAAGCGCGTGATCGGGCTGCCCGGGGACACGGTCGAAATCCGGAGTGGCGCGGTGGTCCTCAACGGCCGCGCGGTCGCGCGTCAGGCGGCACCGCCGTTCAGCGTGGCGATCAGCGCCAACAGCCCGTGCAAGGTCGTGCCGCCCGCCACCCCCGCGATCGAGCAACGCGCCGACGGTCCGGCATGCGTCTACAAGGCGTGGCGCGAGACCTTGCCCGGGGGGCCGAGCTACATCGTGCTCGACCAGGTCGATGGCGGTTTCGCCGACAATCGCCCCGCGACCCGCGTCCCGCCCGGACATCTGTTCCTGATGGGCGACAACCGTGACGACAGCCTCGACAGCCGCTTCTCGGCGGCCGAAGGCGGGATCGGCATGGTGCCGCTGGACAATGTGATTGGCCGGGCGATGGTCACCTTCTGGTCGACCGACGGCACCGCCTCCTACTGGAAGCCATGGACCTGGTTCACCGCGCTCCGCGGCGAGCGCATCGGCAATGGATACGCCGAATGAAGCGCGAGATGGCGGCGTTCATCGAACGAACGGTCGGCCGCACGCCGACGGATGCGTCGCTGTTCGAGCTGGCGCTGACCCATTCGAGCGCCAGCCGCGAGAGCTATGAGCGGCTGGAATTCCTCGGCGACCGCGTACTCGGCCTGTCGATGGCGCGCGCGCTCTACGACCGCCACAGCGCCGAGCCCGAAGGCCAATTGTCGCGCCGTTACAATGCCCTGGTGGCGCGGGAGACCTGCGCCGACGTCGGCCGCGACCTCGGCATCCCGCCGTTCATCAAACTCGGCAAGCAGGCGCGCGAGGACGGCGCGAGCTTCAGCGACAACGTCATCGGCGACGTGGTCGAGGCACTGATCGGCGCCTTGTTCGTCGATGCCGGATTCGAGGCGGCGCAGGCGTTCGTGCTCGATGCCTGGCGGCCCTATCTCGAAGGCCAGGGACGCGCCCCGCAACACCCCAAGTCGGGACTGCAGGAGCTCGCCGCCGCGAAGGGCTGCAAGCCGCCCGAATACGAATTGGTCGGTCGCACCGGCGCGCACCACGCGCCGCAGTTCACGATCCGGGTCTCGGTGCCGGGCCTGGGCGAGGCGACCGCCGAGGGCTCGAGCAAGCAGGACGCGGAAACCGCGGCGGCGGAGAAATTGTTGTCGCAACTGCAATGAGCGAGACGCGCGCCGGCTTCGTCGCGGTGATCGGCGCCCCGAACGCCGGCAAGTCGACTTTGGTCAATGCGCTGGTCGGGCAGAAGGTCGCGATCGTCAGCGCCAAGGCGCAGACGACTCGGGCGCGGCTGATGGGCATCGCGATCGCGGGCCAGGCGCAGATCCTGCTGGTCGACACGCCCGGCATCTTCGAGCCGCGGCGGCGGCTCGACCGGGCGATGGTCGCTGCCGCCTGGTCCGGCGCTCAGGACGCCGATCTCGTCCTGCTGATGATCGACGCGTCCGAGCGCGTGCGTGAGGAGATCGTCGCGGGCCTGGACCGGCGCGATCACCCGCTGTTCCTCGTCCTCAACAAGATCGATTTGGTCAGGAAGACCGACCTGCTCGCGCTCGCGGCCGGGCTCGCGGCGCGGCTCAACCCGGAAAAGCTGTTCATGATCAGCGCGGCGCAGGGCGACGGCGTGGCCGACCTCAAGGCCGCGCTCGCCGAAGCCATGCCCGAGGGCCCGTGGCTTTACCCCGAGGACGAAGTGTCCGACGCGACCGACCGGATGATCGCCGCCGAGCTGACGCGCGAGCAGATCGTCAACCAGCTCCACCAGGAGCTACCCTACGCGACCGCGGTCGAGACCGAGACCTGGGAGGACCGGCCCGACGGCTCGACCGCGATCCGCCAGCAGGTCCTGGTCGCGCGCGACAGCCAGAAGGCGATCGTCATCGGCAAGGGCGGGAGTCGCCTCAAGCAGATCGGGCAGGCCGCGCGCGGGGCCATCTCCGAACATCTCGGCCGCAAGGTGCACCTCTACCTTCACGTGAAGGTCAACCCGAAATGGGGCGAGGACCGCCACCTTTATCAGGATATCGGCCTGGAGTGGGCTGACTAGCTCCGGCGCTAAATTTGCCCTTGGCCCTTATCTTTTGTTAAGGTGGGCGGATGTTTCAAGAACCGGAGATTCATCAAACAATGCAACATCATAGACTCGCCAAGCTCGCCTTCGCTGCCGCGCTTGCGGCGGCTCCACTGGCGATTTCACAGGCCATTGCCGCCACTCCCGCCGAAGTTCATCCGGGAATGCAGGTCGTCGATCCGAGCGGCGGCGCCGTCGGGATGGTGACCGGCGTCAAGGGCGACATGCTCATCCTCAAGACCAACGCTCACGAGGTTCAACTGCCGATGACCTCGTTCACGGCCAACCAGGGCAAGCTCCTGTTTGGAATGACCGCCGCGCAGCTCAACGCCGCGACCGAGCAGGCGATGGCCGCCGCCAAGGCCGCGGTCACTCCGGGCGCAAACGTCTACGGCAGCGACGGAACGCTTGCGGGCACGATCGAGTCGATCGATGAGTCGCTGGTGAAGATCAAGCTCGCCAACGGCCAATCGGTCCGGCTTCCGCGCAATGGCGTGTCGGGCAGCGACAAGGGTGCGGTCCTTGGGGTCACCACCGCGAAGCTCAACGAGCTTGCCTCTCAGGCTGCGGGCCCGGTGTCCACGCCGCCCGCAGGTTCTGCAACACCCCAGCCGCAGGCTGCCGTAGCCAGCAACTCGACCTCGACCAGCAAGTAATCCGGAGCCGGTTCCGTTCGGTTGAGCGGAACCGCTCTTTCGCGCATTCTCGCCAGATGGCGCGCGGGCGAATTCGCATCGGAATCGGCGGATGGACGTATCCGCCTTGGCGCCGCACCTTCTATCCGCCAGACATGCCGCAGAAGCGTGAGCTCGAATATGCGTCGCGCCAGCTCGGTACGATCGAGATCAACGCGACTTTTTACGGCCGCCAGAGCCCCAAGAGCTGGAACGTCTGGGCAGAGATCGTTCCAGATGGATTCCAGTTCGCGGTAAAGGGCTCCCGCTTTTGCGTGGCCCGTTCCCGGCTTGGCGACGGGGCCGAAGGCATCGGCAACTTTCTGGCACAAGGCTTCACCGCGCTCGGCCCGAAGCTTGG
>DASTID010000243.1:0-8502 GCA_035717905.1 Sphingomicrobium sp.
GAGCTCGCTGTGGCTCGCGGCGCTGCTGTGGGGGCTGAACGGCTGGTTCCAGAGCTTCGGCGCGCCCGGCGGCGCGGTCGTGCTGACCGCCTGGTTCTCGAACCGCGAACGCGGCCGCGCCTACGGCATCTGGAGCACCGCCCATTCGCTCGGCGAAGGCTCGACCTTTGTCATCGTCGGAGCGCTGGTCGCGTGGCTCGGCTGGCGCTGGGGCTTCTGGGGCGCCGGGCTGATCGGCCTCGCGACCGCGGTCGGCGTCTATCTTCTCTTGCAGGATCGCCCGCAGACGCTGGGCCTGCCCCCGGTCAACGAGTGGAAGAACGACAGTTACCAGGAGCAGGCGAAGGACAGCGCGAAAACGACGCTGGCGCTGCAATTTTCGGTGCTCAGGATTCCCGCGATCTGGGTGCTCGCTCTGGCCAGCGCGACGACCTACGTCACGCGCTACGCGATCAACAGCTGGGGCGTGCTCTACCTGCAGGAAGCGCGCGGATTTTCGCTGCCAATGGCGGGAACCCTGCTGATGATCAGCACGGTCGCCGGCGTGGCCGGCGCGGTCGCCTACGGCTTCGCGTCGGACAAATGGTTCAATGCCCGGCGGCCGCCCGCCAACCTGCTGTTCGCGATCGTCGAGCTGATCGGGCTCGTCATCATCTTCTTCGGGCCGACCAACGTCGTCGTGCTGATCGTCGGGCTGCTGCTGTTCGGCATGGGCCTTACGGGGCTGGTGACGTCGCTCGGCGGGCTGTTCGCGGTCGATATCGCGCCCAAGCGCGCCGCCGGAGCGGCAATGGGGGTGATTGGCATCTTCAGCTACATCGGCGCGGCGATCCAGGAGCAGGTCTCCGGGATTCTGATCAATCGCAACATGGTCGTCAGCGGATCGAACCGAGTCTACGATTTCGGGCCGGTGATCTGGTTCTGGATCGGCGCGTCGGTCATTTCGATGCTCCTCGCCGCCAGCCTGTGGCGGACGAAGCTGCGCGATTGAACTCGAGCGGGAGAATATCGTGAGTGCGTTGACCGGAAAGCGGCGGACATTTCGGCCGCTCCTCGTCCTGTTCGCTCTGTCGCTGCTGTCAGGCTGCGCGGCGCGGCCGCTCCCGCCGCAACCGCCGTCGCAAGTGCCGCCAGCGCAACCGATGTCGCTGCTGCTGTTCGGCGACCACGGCTACGACCTCGATTATCTCGAGGCCGACGACAAGATCCCGCCGCTGACGCTCGACCAGGCGGTCGCCGCCGAGCGCCAGGAATGGATCGAGGACAAGCGTCCGCCGGGCGAGTTCGAGGCGACGCCGATGGTCCGGCTGCCTGACACCGGCGGATATGTCGGCGCCAGCGGCCTGGTGCCGGTGACCCGCGCGATGACCGATTTTTGCAGCACCGCGCGATGCGATGCGGCGTTGATGCTTGGCGACAATATCTATCCGAACGGGCCGACCGGCGGCGCCGACGGAGTCAGCGACGCCAAGCGCTTCGACGAAATCCTGCTGACGCCGTTCAGGAATTTCGGCAGCTTTGCGCCCGGTTTCCGCATTTACTCGGCGCTCGGCAATCACGACTGGCGCACGTCGCGTGAGGCCGCGCTCGCCGAGGTCGCTTTCCTGGAGCGCACCCCGCCATTCTACATGGACGGGCTGATCTACAGCGTGCGGCCCGCGGGTCATCCCGATGTCGAGCTGTTCGTCCTCGACACGGAAGTCCTGCTGTCCGGCCAGAGGGTCTATGAAGCCGAGCTGGCCGACGACGGCAGCGAGTTGCCGGGCCGGATCATCGACGAGCGGCCGCTATGGACCAGGCCGCAGACCGAGCGCGAGAAGACCATGGTCGGCTGGCTCGAGCAGGCGCTGCGCGGCTCGACCGCGCGGTGGAAGATCGTCATGGCGCACCACCCGATCTGGTCTTCGGCGGGAAGCAAGTTCCAGGAAGCGCGCGTGCTTCGCCGGTTGCTTTTGCCGCTACTGTGCCGCTACGCCGATATGTACGTCGCCGGCCACGAGCATACGCTCGAGCTGCACAGTGACAGCTGCGCCAAGGCGCTGCCGGGCGAGAGCGTTGCGCCGTTGCCCGAGATCGTGTCCGGAGCAGCGTCCAAGCAGCGTCCGCTCAACAGCTGGTTCATGGCCCACCAGGCGCGCGACAACCCCGAGCTCACGACCTTCTTCGCCAAGGGCATGACCTGGGGCTATGCCCATGTGACGCTCGATGGCGACCGCGCGACGGTGAAGATCTTCAGCACGCCCGACGACGGCAGCGGCCGCAACGTGCTGGAAATCACGCACGAATTCCAGCGGCGCAGCGGACCGCGCCCGCACTAATCTTCGGCGGCGGTGCCGAAGCTCCTGCGAACGCTGAACATGACGATCGGCGACGTGCGCAGCCGCCGGGTTTCGATTGAATCGACAATCCCGTCCGCGCGCGTGCCATCGAACTCGTTCCGAGTTTCGACCAGCCGGCGCGAACCGATGTTCTCGGCTTCCAGGCGGATGCGCCACGCGGGCCGCGGCCGGAATTCCACGTACGCGCCGAACGAGGTGCCCTTTCGCTCAAGCCGCTCCTCGTCGAACCGGAACTTCCGCTCGCGGTGGGCGAGCGACGCATCCGCGCCCCAGCTCCATCGGCCGCCGGGAAGGTCATGGGTCAGATGGATATCGCCTTCCACGGGCCTGTCTTCGGCGATGATTCGGCGCTTGCCGGTGATCGGATCGGTCACGCGGCTCTTGATGAAGGTCAAGGCGGCCTTCAGCTGCATGCCGCGGATTCCAAAGCGGTCGAGCGGCGCGGTCAGCTCCGCCTTGACGATGCGCCGCTTGCCCTTGCCGATGTTGCCGACGGCATCGAACAGCTCGCCGCCGCGCTCGACCAGCACTTCGTCGAGCACGTCGTCGATCCACTCGCGGCGATACGTCACCAGCAGCGCGCCGTCGCTCCAGAAGCGCTGCTCGAAGGTCGTCGAGAACGACCAGGTCGTCGGCGGCCGGAGCGCGGTCGCTCCGGCCGTCACGTCGTCGCGGTCGAGTTCGGCGGAGGCGACGTAATCGCCGAAGTCGAGCTGCGCCGCTTCGCGCTCCACGGTCGTTTGGAAGCGGCGCGACCCATGATCCCAAGACAGCCGCAGCCGGGGCTTCCAGAACAGAAAAGAATCGTTTTGAGGATTGTCACCCGTCGAGCGGATGTTCGAAACCTCGGCGCGCAGCGACGGCTCCACGGTGAAATTGCGAGCGGCTTGCCAGGTCGCGCCGGCGGCCGCCTCAGCGCGGCGTTCGCTGACGCGCACGTCGGACCCACTGATCGGCACTTCCATGCCGCCGACACTCAGCGCGTTGTCGCTTAAGAGTCGGTTGATTGCCCCTTCGATGCTGCCAAACAGGCGGAAGCGGTCGTCGCCGCGGTGGTATTCGGCGCGCGCGATGGTCTCGCTCGTGCGGCGCGCTTCGGTGAAGCGCTCGTCTTCCTCGGCGTCGCGCACCTTCAAGCGCCCGAGCCGTTGCACCGCGAGCGCCTCGATCTCGGAGTTCTCGCCAAGCTCGGCTCGATATTGCGCGCCCGCTTCGCCGCTCCAGAGCACGTCGTGCCCGGTGGTGATGCTGACCTCGTCGCCCTCTTCGGAGCGGACGCGCTCGCGCGTCACTTCGCGCGCGACGTTGAAATTGGCGATCAGCTCGTGCGGGCCGACTGGAAGCTTGTACTCGGCGTCGGCGGAAAGCTTGCGCTCGACCTCGCGCTCGTCGCGTTCTTCGCGGCCCAAAAAAGTGTTCGACGCATCGCGCTCGACAATGGCGCCCCGACCCGAATCGTCGTCGATGTCGGTCGCCAGCGCCAACGCGCCGTCGAGCCTGCGCGGCCCCGACTGGTGCGACAACTCGAAGCGGAAGTCCGGCTTGAGCCCGATCTCGTTGGCCGCAGAGAGGCCGCTCAGCACCGATCCGCTGGTCGCCGAAAGGCTGCGCCGGATGACATTGGCGACGAGGTCGTAGCCGCCCGTCGCGGCGCTTTTGGAGCCGCCCCGGATCAGCTCGATGCGCAGCACGCTCGCCGCGGGGATTCGCCGGAGCATTTCCTCGAGGCTCTCCTGCTTGCCCGACGGCGCGCGGCCATCGAACAGGACATTGCCGCGCGAACCGGTGAAACCGCGCACGTCCTCATCGACCTCGACCAGCTCGAAGCCGGGAAGCTTTTCCACCATGTCGAGCGCGTCCGCGGGATGCATCGCGGCGAAGAAGTCGGGCGTGAAGACCTGGACCTTGTCCTGCGCGAAAACCGGCGAATGGCTCGCCCCGAGCAGCAGCAAGGCAGCTGCGATCCGCCCCCGGCGCATCGCGTCAGTCGACCGGAGCGAGCGCGGCGAGCAGCTCCTCGTGGATTTCGGGAGTCGCGGCGAGAACCGTCCCGCCGGTCAGATCGAGCGGGCGGCCGAGCGTGTCCGTGACGATGCCGCCGGCTTCCTCGACGAGGACCACGCCGGCCGCCATGTCCCAGGCGTTCAGGCTTTGCTCCCAATAGGCATCGAACCGGCCGCACGCGACATAGGCCATGTCGACCGCCGCCGCGCCGAGCCGGCGCAGTCCGAGTACGCGGGGCGTCAGCCGCTCCATCTCGGCGACGAACTGGCCGTGGCGCGGCTTGCCGGCGAAAGGAATCCCGACGGCGAGGATCGACCGGATCAGCTCCTTCTGGCCGGAGACTCGGATCGGGCTGCCGTTGAGCCAGGCGCCGCCGCCGCGCTCGGCCCAGAACGTCTCCTCCAGCATCGGCAAATGGGTGACCCCAGCGACGACTTTGCCGCCGCTGACCAGTGCGATGTTCACCGCGAACAGCGGCAAGCCGCAGAGGAAATTCGCCGTGCCGTCGAGCGGATCGACGACCCAGGTGAGGTCCTCGTCGCGCCCTTCGACCAGGCCGCCTTCCTCGCCGAGGAATCCGTAGTCGGGATAGGCCGAGGAGAGCGCCGATTGCAGCGTGCTTTCGGAGCGCAGGTCGGCGGCCGAGACCGGGTCCGGACCGATCTTGCGCTCGATTTCGAGCGACGCGATCTTGACGAAATCCTCGCGCAACCCGGCGCCGGCCAGCCGCGCCGCGTCGATCATTACCGACAGCAAAGGCGAGAGTTGCGGCGATCGGCGTGCCGGTTCGCTCATTTCCGGACGATCCACTCGTGCGCCGGGTCGTTGCGGAAGATCCACTGCCGCTTCGGGCCCGCCATCACGTTGAGGTAATAGAGGTCGTAACCGTGCGGCGCGCCGGCGGGATGGTAGCCGCGCGGCACCATCACCAAATCGCCGTCCTCGACGGTCACCGTCTCGTCGATCGAGCGGTCGTCGGTATAGACGCGCTGGAACGCGAAGCCCTGCGGCGGGTTGACCCGGTGATAGTAGGTTTCCTCGAGCGCGGTTTCCTCGCCTGCGGTTTCGGTATCGTGCTTGTGCGGCGGATAGCTCGACCAGTGCCCGCCCGGCGTGATCACTTCGACCACCAGCAGGCTGTCGGCGGGCTCGGTCTCGGGCAGGATGTTGCGCACGAAGCGCTGGTTGGTGCCCTGCCCGCGCACCTCGCGCGACATGCGGGCTGGGTCGATCAGCCGAGGCGCGCCGCCGTCGCTTCCGGGAGCGCTGCCAATCGCCAGCTCGACCGGGGTCTCGGCGGTCACCCGATACGACTGGCCGGCGGGCGCATAGACCGCGCCGGGCGCGGCGTCGTCGAAGACGCTCGCGCGCGTGCCCACGCTTTCGAAACGCGTTCCGCCGACCTCGATCGACGCGGTGCCGGTGAGGACGACCAGGCAGGCTTCGCGATCGGCCGCGCCGCCTTCATGGCTTTGGCCGGGTTCGAGCCTGACCGCCTTGAACCCGACGTGGCTCCAGCCCGCGCTTTCGGGCGTCACTTCGAGCACCGAGCCGTCGGCCGCGGGAGCGTGAGGACGGACGCGCAGCGTCATGCCGCGATCTCCAGTCCCGACAGGAGCGCCTGCCCGCGAAGCACGCCGAGCCCGAGCTTGGCATAAGCGCGCGGGTCGGCGATCGCCGGGTCCTGCTCGGCCTCGACCACGATCCATCCGGCGTAGCCGATGGCCGAAAGCGCCTCCATGATCGCGGTGAAATCGAGGTCGCCGTCGCCGGGCACGGTGAACATGCCTTCGAGCACGCCGTCGAGGAAGCTGGCGTTGCTCGCGATGATCGCATCGAACACGTCGCGGCGCACGTCCTTGCAATGGACGTGGGCGATGCGCTCGGGCGCGGCGCGGATGACGCGCAGCGGGTCGATCCCGCCGAGCGCGGCATGGCCGGTGTCGAGCGTCAGGCCGACGCCTGGCCCGGTGACGGCGAGAAAACGGTCGAGCTCTTCCGGCGTCTCGACCACGGTCCCCAGATGGTGGTGATAAGCAAGGCGCATTTCCGACCGATCGATGAAGTCGGCAACTTGGGTGAGCCGCTCCCCGAACCTCGCCCAATCGTCGTCGCCGAGCCTCGGCGAGTTGCGGAGCGGGGTGTCGCGCCGGCCGTGGATGGCGTTGCTCGTCTCGGCGACGACGAACACCTTGCTGCCGAGCGCCTCGAGCAGCGCGAGATGGCCGCGCATCGCGTCGATCTCGTCCTCGGCCGAGCGCGTCAGCAGGCTCGCGCTGTACCAGCCGCCGACCAGCTCGAGATCATAGCCGTCGAGCAGCGCCTTGAGCTTTGCCGGGTCTTTCGGGAACTTGCCGCCGAGCTCGACTCCGGCGAAGCCGAGGTCGCGCGCGTCGGCGAGCACGCGCTCGACCGGCGTGTCGCCGCCGAGCTCGGGCATGTCGTCGTTGATCCACGCGATCGGGCTGATTCCAAAGCGGATGCTCACCGCCTGACCCTTCCGATTTGCTCGTCATAGGCCTTGTGCGCGGCCTGCACTTCGCGGCGCTCCGACACCTCGGGGACCGCGACGTCCCACCAGGCGCCGCCGGCCTCGGTGCTGCGGTCGGGATCGGTCTCGATCACGATCACATAGCTGCGCTCCGCCGCCAGCGCTCGCCCCATCGCCGCTTCGAGCTCGGCGATGTTCGCCGCTTTCTCCGCCTCCGCGCCGAGCGAACGCGCGTGGGCGACGAAATCCACGTCGGGAACCTCCGGCAACAGATTGTTGAACGGTTCGCCGCCGGTCCCTTTCTGCAGCCGGTTGATGCAGCCGAAACCGCGGTTGTCCAGAAGCACGATGATCAATTTTGCGCCGAGCGCGACCGACGTGGCGAGCTCGGAATTGAGCATAAGATAGCTGCCGTCGCCGAGCATCGCGATCACCTCGCGATCCGGAGCGGCGAGCTTCACGCCGAGCGCGCCGGCGATCTCATAGCCCATGCATGAATAACCATATTCAAGATGGTAGCCGTCGCTCGTCCGGCTGCGCCAAAGCTTGTGCAGCTCGCCCGGCAAGCCGCCGGCGGCACCGACGACGATCGCGTCATCGGGGGCAGTGCGCCACACGGCACCGATCACTTGCGCATCGGTCGGCAAGCCATCGCCGGGATCGGCGGTCGCCGCTTCCCAGGCCTGGTTCCATTCGGCGATCGCGGTGCCCTGGCGGTTCCGAGGCGAAGTCCAGCCGGACAGCGCGCCGGACACCTGTTCGAGGACAAGCCCGACGTCCCCGACCACCGGCGTGGCGCGGCGCTTGTGCGCGTCATGCGGCGCGACGTTCACCTGGAAGAAGTGGCAATCGGGGTTGGCGAAGAGCGCCCATGAGCCAGTCGTGAAATCCTGGAGGCGCGTGCCGAGGCCAATGACCAGATCGGCCTCTGCCGCGGCAACGTTGGCGGCGCTGGTGCCGGTCACGCCGATGCTGCCAAGCGCCATTGCGTGATCCCACGGCAGCGCGCCCTTGCCGGCCTGGGTCTCGGCGACGGGAATGCCGAATTGCGCCGCGAAGCCCGCAAGCTCCGCGCAGGCGCCCGAATAATGAACTCCCCCGCCGGCAATGATCAGCGGAGCCTTGGCCGAGCGGATCGCGTCAGCGAGCGCGGCAAGCTCCTCCGCATCGGGCGGAGGCCGCCGAATGTGCCACAAGCGCTGTTCGAAAAAGCTTTCGGGATAATCGAACGCCTCGGCCTGAACATCCTGGCAAAAGGCAATCGTCGCCGGCCCGCAGCTCGCCGGGTCGAGCATGGTCGCCAGCGCGCGCGGCAGCGCGGCGAGCAGCTGCTCGGGCCGCGTCAGCCGGTCGAAATAGCGCGAGACGGGCCTGAAGCAATCGTTGGCCGACACCGTGCCGTCGCCGAAATCCTCAATTTGCTGCAGCACCGGGTCGGGCCGGCGGCTGGCATAGACGTCGGCGGGCAGGAACAGGACCGGCAAGCGGTTGACGTGGGCGAGCGCCGCCGCGGTCACCATGTTGGTCGCGCCGGGTCCGATCGACGTCGTGCAGGCCATCGCGCGGCGCCGCCGCGACTGTTTGGCGAAGGCGATCGCGGCATGGGCCATCGCCTGCTCGTTGTGCGCGCGGAAGGTCGGCAGCGCCTGCTGCGCCCCGGCCAGCGCT
>DASTID010000244.1:0-3260 GCA_035717905.1 Sphingomicrobium sp.
GATCCCGGACGCCGACAGCCGGGCGGCGACCTCACGCGCATAATCGTCGGCGTCGCTGACGATCGTCGCGACTACCGCCTGCACCGGCGCCAGCCACAGCGGGAACTTGCCCGCATAATGCTCGATCAGGATGCCGATGAATCGCTCGAACGTACCGATGATCGCGCGGTGCAGCATCACCGGACGGTGCTTCTGCCCATCCTCGCCGACGTAGCTGGCGTCGAGCCGCTCGGGCAGCACGGTATCGGCCTGGATCGTGCCGACCTGCCACGTGCGGCCGATCGCGTCGGTCAGATGGAATTCGAGCTTGGGCGCGTAGAAAGCGCCCTCGCCGGGCAGCTCCTCCCAGCCGTAGTCGGGCGTCGCCCGGCCGGCCTTGGCGACCGATTCGCGCAGCACCTGCTCGGCGCGGTCCCACTCCGCGTCGCTGCCGTAGCGCTGGTCGGGGCGAAGCGCGAGCTTGATCGCGTAGCTCTCGAACCCGAGTTCGCGATAGACGCTGTCGAGGAGGTCGCAGAAGGCGACGACCTCTTCGACCAGCTGGTCCTCGCGCACGAAGATGTGCGCGTCGTCCTGGGTGAACTGCCGCACGCGCAGCAGGCCGTGGAGCGCGCCGTGGGGCTCGTTGCGGTGGCAGCAGCCGAACTCGGCCATGCGGATCGGCAGGTCGCGGTAGCTCTTGATGCCCTGGTTGAAAATGAGGACGTGCGCCGGGCAGTTCATCGGCTTCAGGGCCATCAGGTCGGCGTCCGCCGACAGGATCGGCGCATCGTCGTCGACCGACGGAATTTCGTCGGGCACGACGAACATGTTCTCGCGATACTTGCCCCAGTGGCCGCTCTTCTCCCACTGGCGGGCGTCCATCAGCTGGGGAGTCTTGACCTCCTCGTAGCCCGCGGCGTCGAGGCGGCGGCGCATATAGGCCTCGAGCTCGCGCCAGACGAGATAGCCCTTGGGATGCCAGAAGACGCTGCCGTGGGCCTCGGCCTGGAGGTGGAACAGGTCCATCTCCTGCCCGATCTTGCGGTGGTCGCGCTTGGCCGCTTCCTCGAGCCGGACGAGATAGGCGTCGAGCTGCTTCTTGTTGAGCCAGGCGGTGCCGTAGATGCGGCTCAGCATCGGGTTCCTGGGGTCGCCGCGCCAATAGGCGCCCGAGACTCGCGTGAGCTTAAACGCCTGCGGGTCGAGCTTGCCGGTCGAGGCGAGGTGCGGCCCGCGGCACAGGTCGATCCACGCGTCCTTCGAATGTCCCGAGCGGTACATGGTGATCGGCTCGCCCTCGGGCAGCTCCATTACCCATTCGGCCTTGAACGCCTCGCCGCTCTTCTCGAAGAAATCGCGCACGTCCCCGCGCGTCCACACCTCGCGGACCAGCGGTTCGTCGGCGGCGATGATGCGCCGCATCTCTTGCTCGATCGCCGGCAGCTCTTCCTCGGTGAACGGGCCATGCTCGGCGGTCGGGGCGAAATCGTAATAGAAGCCGTCGTCGGTCGCCGGGCCGAAGGTGATCTGCGTTCCCGGGAAGAGGTTCTGCACGGCCTCGGCGAGGATGTGCGCGAAATCGTGCCGCACCAGCTCGAGCGCGTCCTTCTCGTCGCGCGAGGTGATCAGCGCGAGGCTGGCGTCGCCCTCGAACGGGCGCATGATGTCGCGCACCTCGCCATCGACCTTGGCGGCGAGCGCGGCCTTGGCGAGCCCAGGCCCGATCGCGGCGGCGACGTCCGCGGGGGTCGATCCCTCGGGCATTTCCTTCACCGAACCGTCGGGAAGCGCGATCTTGAACATTTTGGTCATCGTCGCGGCCATGTAGCGAGCGCCGCGTGACGCCTCAACCGCGCCGGGCCGGCCGGATACGAATGAGTCGACGACCGTTCACCCGGCATGCTGCTCAAGGGCCTGTTCTCGCTGGTCGCGCTGATCGTCGTGATGGGGGCGCTCATCCTGGTCCCCGCGGGAACGCTCGACTATTGGCAGGCCTGGCTGTTCCTGGCCTGCTATTTCGTCGCTTCGCTGCTGGTCTCGGTCTGGCTCATGCGGAAAGACCCGGCGCTGCTCGAGCGGCGGATGCGCGGCGGGCCATTCGCCGAGGGCGAGCGCAACCAGAAGATCATCATGACGATCACCTCGATCGGGTTTGTCGGATTGCTGGTCGTTCCCGGGCTCGATCGCCGCTTCGGCTGGTCGCACATGCCGGATGCCGTCGCGGTTCTGGGGGACGCGCTGCTGCTCGCCGGCTGGTACGGGATCCTGCGCGTGTTCCGCGCCAACACCTACGCCGCCGCGACGATCCAGGTCGCCTCGGGCCAGACGGTGATCTCGACCGGGCCCTACGCCATCGTTCGCCATCCGATGTATGCCGCGGCGTTGCTGATGCTGCTCGGCGTTCCGGTTTCGCTCGCCTCGTGGTGGGGCGTCCTCGTGTTTGCGGCAATCCTGCCCGCCTTGGCGTGGCGGCTGATCGACGAGGAGCGCGTGCTGGTGCGCGATCTCCCCGGCTATGCCGACTATCGCCGCAAGGTGCCGTGGCGTTTGGTCCCTTACGTCTGGTAGGGCGACGCAAGCCGGCACAATCAGACAAGCAAACTTGACTTGAAAGGCGCTACGTGACAAGCACGCTTGTCATGGAGAACCGATTGAAAGCCTTGCGCGGGGAGCGCGCTTGGAGCCAGGCCGACCTCGCGACGCGGCTCGAGGTCTCGCGCCAGAGCGTCAATGCGATCGAGACTGGCAAGTACGACCCGTCGCTTCCGCTCGCCTTCCGCATCGCCGAACTGTTCGGGCGCAGCATCGAGGACGTGTTCGTGTCGCCGTCGCGGCGCAGCTCGGGCGCGATCTAGGCCGGCTCGGCCCGGGCGAGCGCCGCGTCGACGATTCGCTCGGCCTGAACGAACAGCTGCGTGTCGACGATGACGCCCGAAGCGGCGGCGTTCTCGCGCACCTGCTCCGGGCGCGACGCGCCGGTGATCGCCGAGGCGACGTTTGGCTCGCGCAGCACCCAGGCGAGCGCGAATTGCGGGAGCGTCAGCCCGGCTTCCTCCGCGATCGGCTTCAACCGCTGCACCGCCCGCAGCACGTCGGGCTGCATCAGCCGATCCATCCAGCCGCCCATCTCGGCGCTTGCGGCGCGCGAATCGCGCGGCGGCGGCCGCTCGGGGTCGTACTTGCCGCTGAGCACGCCCTGGCCGAGCGGCGACCAGACGATCTGCGAAATGCCGTTGGCCGCGCACAGCGGGATCACCGCGTCCTCGGGCTCGCGCCAG
>DASTID010000245.1:0-4035 GCA_035717905.1 Sphingomicrobium sp.
CATCACCCCGATTATCGGCTTCATCCTGATCGGCATATTGGTCGGGCCCGCCGGTCTCGGCGCGATGGCGCGCGATCATCCGTGGCTCCACTACATCACGATCTCCAACTCGGCGCGGATCGCGCCGTTCGCCGAGCTCGGCATCGTGCTCCTGCTGTTCTCGATCGGCCTCGAGCTGTCGCTGCGGCGCTTGTGGTCGATGCGCCGGCTCGTGTTCGGCGTCGGCGCCGCCGAGCTTCTCGGCTGCGCCGTGATCATCGGCGCCGGGCTGCACATGATCGGCCAGGGAATTCCGGGCTCGATCGGCCTCGGCCTCGCGCTTGCGCTGTCCTCGACGGCGATCGTCCTACCGCTGGTCGGGACCCAGACCGCCGTGGGGCGCGCCGCGCTCGGCATGCTGCTGTTCGAGGACGTCGCGCTGGTGCCGATCGTCTTCGCGCTGGGAGCGATGGCGCCCACCGCATCCGCCGGAGTCGGCCCGCTGGTCGGGACCATGCTGCTCGGCGGCGCGGTCGCGCTCGGCCTGCTGTTCGGTGGGCGGCTTCTGCTCCCAAGCTTGTTCGCCCAGGCCGCGCGAACCAAGAACCCCGAGGTCTTCCTCGCGGCCTGCCTGCTCGTGGTGATCGTCGCCAGCCTAGTCACCTCTGCGATCGGCTTCTCGGCTGTTCTCGGAGCGCTGATCGCCGGAATCGTCATCGCCGAGACCGAATATCGGGGCGAGGTCGAGGTGATCACCGCGCCGATGCGCGGCCTTGGCCTCGGCATCTTCCTGATCACGGTCGGCATGAGCGTCGATCTCACGCTGGTCATCGCCAACTGGCAGACCATCCTCGTCGCGCTGGTAGCCGTGCTGGTGGTCAAGGCGGTCGTTACCGCCGGGTTGCTGCGCCTCAACGGAAGCCGGACCGCGGTCGCCGCCGAAACCGGCCTGCTCATGGCCTCGCCGTCCGAGACGACGCTGATCGTGCTCGGCTCGGCCACGGCGGCGCAGTTGATCCAGCCCGAGACCGCTGCCTTCTGGCAGATCGTGACCGCGCTCGGGCTGACGATCACGCCGCTTCTGGGCAGGCTCGGCTATTTCGCTGGACGCCGCATGGGCCGCGAAGGCGAAGACGAAATAGCCGAGGCCTTGCAGCAAGGCGGGTCGGGAAAGGTCGTGATCGTCGGCTTTGGCCGGGTCGGGCGCATCGTCGCTGAGCTGCTCGCCATGCACCAGCGCGACTATGTCGCGGTCGATGCCGATGCCGACGCCGTGCACGACGGCCGGGAACAGGGTTTTCCAGTGCTGTTCGGCGACGTGTCGCGCGGCACGCTCGTCGGTCGGCTCAAAGTCGCGAGCCCGAGCGCGGTCATCCTGACCATGGACGATCCGGTCCTCGTCACGCGCCTGACGCGGCGGCTTCGAGCGGCCTCGCCGGACCTGCCGATCATCGCCCGGGCGCGCGACACCGCGCAGGCGGCGACGCTGTACCGCGCGGGCGCCAGCCAGGCCGTGCCCGAAGCCGTCGAAGCGTCGCTGCAGATCGCCGAGGCCGCGCTGGTCGATCTCGGGGTGGCGATGGGCCCGGTGATCGCATCCATCCACGAAAAGCGCGACGAGCTGCGCGCGAAGATCAAGGCGGAAGGCGAAATGGACGAGACACCCCGGATCGGGACTCGCCGGCTCAAGGACGAAGAACCGCTCAGCGGCGGGTCAGCGTAAGCGTCAGCCCGCCGTCGGCGCGCAGCACGACCGGCTAGGCGGCGACGCGTTCCAGCGCATCGCGGACCGCGTCGAGCGCTTCCTTGGCTTTGGACCCGTCGGGGCCGCCACCCTGCGCCATGTCGGGCCGCCCGCCCCCGCCCTGCCCGCCCAAGGTCGCGACCGCCGCTTTTACCAGCTCGACCGCGCTGACCTGGCCGGCGAGGTCGTCGGTCACGCCGACCGCGACGCTGGCGCGGCCCTCGTTGACCGCGACGAGTGCGCCGATGCCCGAGCCCAAGCGCTTCTTCATTTCGTCAACAGCCGCGCGCAAGCCCTTGGGATCGAAGCCTTCCACCACCTGGCCGAGAAACTGGTGGCCGTTGACCCGCTCGGGCGCCGGGCCTTCGGACTTCGCGGCTCGGCTGCCCATCGCAAGCTGTTTCCTGGCGTCGGCGAGCTCGCGCTCGAGGCGCTTGCGCTCCTCGACCAGCGCCGCGATCCGCGCCGGCACGTCGTCGGGCGAGGACTTCAGGGTGGCAGCGGCCTCGCGCAGCTTCGCTTCGCGGTCGCCGAGCCAGCGCCGCGCCGCCTCACCGGTCAGCGCCTCGATGCGGCGGACGCCGGACGAGACGGCGCTTTCCGAGACGATCTCGAGCAGCTGGATGTCGCCGAGCGCGCGCACGTGCGTGCCACCGCACAGCTCGACGGAATAGCTCAGGGGAGGGAGCCGCGAAGCGGCGGAAGGGTGAGGGGTGTCGGACCCGGCACTCCCCTCACCCCGCTCGCCTTCGGCGAGTCGACCCTGTCTCTTTGAGGGAGAGGGTGGTGACGAGCCCATCGAGAGCACCCGCACCTCGTCGCCATATTTCTCGCCAAACAGCGCCATCGCGCCCGCGGCGATCGCCTCGTCGGGAGTCATCAGCCGCGTCGTCACCGGCTCGTTGGCGCGGATTTGCGCGTTCACCTCGGCCTCGACCGCCTCGATTTCCTCGCGGGTCAGCGCCTTGGGGTGCGAGAAATCGAACCGGAAATAGTCGGGCGCGACCAGGCTGCCCTTCTGCGTGACGTGCGTGCCGAGCTGCCGGCGCAAGGCGGCGTGGAGCAAATGGGTCGCGCTGTGATTGGCGCGAACCCGGTCGCGGCGCTCGGCGTCGACGACCTGGTGGACCGTCTCGCCGACGGAAAGCTCGCCCGCGACGACCTTGGTCCGCAGCACGTGAAGCTTGCCGAGCGGCTTCGACGTGTCCTCAACCTCGCCCTGGAAGCCCTTGAGTGTAGTCAATTTTCCAGAGTCGCCGATCTGGCCGCCGCTCTCGCCGTAGAACGGCGTCTGGTTGAGCAGCACATCGACGGTCTGGCCAAGCTCCGCATTGTCCACACGAGCGCCGTCCTTGACGATCGCGAGCACCACGCCCTCGCCTTCGTCGCCCGAATAGCCGGTGAACTCGGTCGCGCCATATTCCTCGGCGAGGTCGAACCAAATGTCCTCGCTGGCCTTCGAGCCCGATCCCTTCCACGCCGCGCGCGCCTTGGCCTTCTGCTCGGCCATCGCCGTGTCGAAGCCCGCGCGGTCGACGAGCAAGCCGCGCGCGCGCAGCGCGTCCTCGGTGAGGTCGTAGGGAAAGCCGTAGGTGTCATAGAGCTTGAACGCGGTCTCGCCGGCGAGCGTGCCGCCCGCGCGCAAGTCCGCCGTCGCCTCGTCGAGCAGCTTGAGGCCGGTCACGAGCGTCTGGCGGAAGCGCGTCTCCTCTTGCTGGAGCGTCGCTTCGATCAGCGGCTGCGCGCGGACAAGCTCGGGATAGGCCGCGCCCATCTCCGCGACCAACGCCGGAACCAGCCGCCACATGAGCGGCTCCTCTGCCCCGAGCAGATGCGCGTGGCGCATCGCGCGGCGCATGATCCGGCGCAGGACATAGCCCCGGCCCTCGTTGGCCGGCAGCACGCCGTCGGCGACCAGGAAGCCGCTGGCGCGCAGGTGGTCGGCGATCACCCGGGGGCTCGCCTGGTTGTCACCCTCGGCCCTGGTGTGGGTCAGTTCCTCGCTCGCCTCGATCAGGCCGCGGAACAGGTCGATGTCGTAATTGTCGGAGACGCCCTGGAGCACCGCGGCGATGCGCTCGAGCCCCATGCCCGTGTCGATGCTCTTGCTCGGCAGCTCGGAGACGATCTCGCCCGCCGCCTGCTCATATTGCATGAACACCAGGTTCCACACCTCGACGAAGCGGTCGCCGTCCTCGTCGGGGCTGCCCGGCGGCCCGCCGGGGATATGCTCGCCGTGGTCGTAGAAAATCTCCGAGCAGGGCCCGCACGGGCCGTCGTCGCCCATCGCCCAGAAATTATCCTTGGTCGGG
>DASTID010000246.1:0-12449 GCA_035717905.1 Sphingomicrobium sp.
ACGGTCGAGCGCTTCGTCGACCTGCGCGCGATAGGCGCGGACCTCGTCCAGCGACGGACGGCTCAGCATGCCGCGCCTTGCCCGGGCGTGGCGCGGTCCTTCGGCCTGGTAATAGCTGTTGAACAGATAGGCCCAGCGCTCGTCGAACGGCCGGTAGCCAGGCACATGGTCGCGCAGCACGAACGTCTCGAAAAACCAGCTCGTGTGGGCGAGGTGCCATTTGGCCGGGGACGCGTCGGCGAAGGGCTGGATCGTGGCGTCGGCGTCGCTCAGCGGCGCGGCGAGGTCGAGGGTCAGGCGGCGCGTCGCGGCGAGGCGCTCGGCGAGGGCCGCGCCGGACCCTAGCGGGTTGCGCCGGGTTGCCACAGCACATCGCCGCCTTCGCCCGCCGCGACGTGCCGCGCGGCGACGAACAGCAAGTCGGACAGCCGATTGAGATAGGCCAACAGCTGCGGGTTGAGCGGTTCGCGCTCGTTGAGCGCCACGGCCGCGCGTTCGGCGCGTCGGACGATCGTGCGCGCGAGATGGAGCGACGCGACCGCCGCCGATCCGCCGGGAAGGATGAAGCTGGTGAGCGGCTCGAGCCTGGCGTTCATCGCGTCGATCTCGCGCTCGAGCCGATCGACCTGCGAGCCCTGGATGCGGAGCGCGCCTTCAACCTCGCCCGGCGTCGCGGCGTCTGCGCCGAGGTCGAACAGCTCGTTCTGGATCGTGCGCAGCCGGCCAGCGAGCTCGTCCGATCCGAGCGCCACGATCGCGCAGCCGATCGCGGCATTGGCCTCGTCGATCTCGCCGATCGCGGCCATGCGCGGGCTCGCCTTGCTCACCCGGCTGCCGTCGACCAGGCCCGCGCTGCCCGCATCCCCGGTGCGGGTGTAGATTTTGTTGAGCTTGACCACGCGCCCGCGCCCTTATTGCGTCGAGCCGCCGGCAACCGCGAGAATCAGGATCACCAGCACAATCGCCAGCGCCTGGAACAGCACGCGGCGGCGCATCCACTGCTGCGACTTCTCGCCGGTAAGGTCGTTGCCCGAGGCCATGTTCACCACCCCGCGGACGAGCACATAGGCGGTCGCCGCCATGGCGAGCAGGAGCAGGACCAGCAGGATCGGCCGCATGCCGACGCCCTAGCCGTCCCGGAGGGCGAAACCAAGCGGAAGCTCCCCGGCGAGCAGGTCCGCGGCAAGGCGTCGTCCGTCAATGCCGGCCTCGCGCATCGCCGCCAGCGTCGGCGCTTTGTCGCGCTTGGCTAGGCGGCGCCCGTCGGCGTGGGCGACCAGCGCGTGATGAAGGTAGCGCGGCTCGGGCAGGCCGAGCAGCTCCTGCAGCAGGCGCTGGACCGGGGTCGAGGCGCGCAGGTCGGCGCCGCGCACGACCAGGGTGACGCCGGACGCCGCGTCGTCGACCACGCAGGCGAGGTGATAGGCGGACGCCGCGTCCTTGCGGGCGAGGATCACGTCGTCGAGATCCTCGCGCGAGCTTTCCAGCACGCCATCGCCTTCGCGCCAGGTCGGCAGGCCGGTTCGATCGAGCGCTTTCGCGGCGTCGAGCCGCCAGCTGTGTGGCTCGGACTCGCGGCGGGCAGGATCGTCCGGCAAGTACCGGCATGTGCCGGGATAGCGGCTGCCGGCGGGTCCGTGCGGCGCTTCGAGCGCCGCGGCGATGTCGGCGCGGGTGCAGAAGCAGGGGTAGGCGAGCCCCGCCTGCCTCAGCCGATCGAGCGCGGCTGCATAAACTGCTTCGCGTTCGGACTGGACGAGAACGGGTCCATTCCATTCGAGACCGAGCCAGCGCAAATCCTCGTAGATCCCGTCGACGAACTCGAACCGGCTGCGCGTTTGGTCGAGATCCTCGATCCTCACGACGAACCGGCCGCCGCCTTGCCGCGCCTCTGCGTGGCCGAGCGCGGCGCTGTAGGCGTGGCCCAGATGCAACCGCCCGGTCGGCGAAGGCGCAAAGCGGGTGACGATCACCGCCCGCCCCCTTGACGCAGACTCTCCAATCCCCGATTCATCATGGCGTCACGCCGGGTTGGCATCCGGCGGGCAACAAGGGAAGCGGGCCGGGGCCCTCTCCTCCTTGCGTGCGACGAGGCCGGGGAGCTGCAGTTCGGACCGACCGAACGAAAGGCTGCAAGCGCTCGTGTATCATCCGGAGATCATCCGCCATCCCGACAGCTGCCCGGCGCTGGTGCTCAACGCCGATTACACGCCGCTCAGCTACTACCCATTGTCGCTGTGGCCGTGGCAGACCGCGGTCAAGGCGATGTTCCTCGAGCGCGTCGACGTCGTCGCGCATTACGAGCGCGAGGTTCATTCGCCGAGCCGCGCGCTGAAGCTGCCGTCGGTCATCGCGCTGCGCCAGTTCGTCCGGCCCAACGAATATCCGGCGTTCACCCGGTTCAACCTGTTCCTCCGCGACAAATTCCGCTGCGTTTATTGCGGCTCGCAGCGCGAGCTGACGTTCGACCATGTCGTCCCGCGGGCACAGGGCGGCCGCACGACGTGGGAGAATGTCGCGACCGCCTGCGCGCCGTGCAACCTCAGGAAGGGCGGGCGCAGGCCGTCGCAGGCGCACATGTTCCCGCACCGCGAGCCGATCCGGCCGACCAGCTGGCAATTGCAGGAGCACGGCCGGGCGTTCCCGCCCAACTATCTCCACGAAAGCTGGCGCGACTATCTCTACTGGGACGTCGAGCTGGAGCCGTAAGCGGGCCATTAACCATTTTCGTTTAGCCCTCGCGCGTGATGGACATGTTGAGCGACGCCATTGCGCCGGAGGAGCGGCCGCGGATCCTGTTGGTCGAGCCGAAGAAGGCGTATCTCGGGCTGCTCGCCCGGCGGCTGACCGAGGCCGGTTATCGAGTCACGGCGGCGGACAGTGCGGTGGCCGCGCTCGCCGAGCTGCATCGTCTTCCGATCGACCTGGTGCTCGCCGAGCTCGACATGCCGCGCATGAGCGGCGCCGAGCTGGCGCGGACCATTCGCGGCGAAGTGCAGTGGCGCGACCTGCCGCTGATGCTGATTACCGGAAAGTCGGACCCGAGGGGCGCGGTGCGCGCGTACCACGCCGGGGCCGACGACGTGATCCTCAAGCCGTTCCACTTCGAAGTGCTGTTCGCGCGGATCGACCGCCGCATCGCACGCGCGCGCTCGTTCACCCGGCTGCGGCGCGACAATGCCACGCTCGATGCGCGCGTGGTGGAACGCGCGATCGAGCTCGGCGAGCTCCGCGAGCAGCTGAGGAAGGATCGGGCTACAGTTCGCCGATGAACGCGCGCACGGCGGGCGCGACGTCGCCGCGCTCGAGCGCCATCGCGACATTGGCGATCACGAAGCCGGCGGCGTTGCCGCAATCGTAGCGCGCGCCGTCGAAGCGATAGGCATGGAACGGCTGCTCGCCGATCATCCTCGCCATCGCGTCGGTCAGCTGGATTTCGCCGCCCGCTCCCGCTTCCTGTGCATCCAGCGCGCGCATCACCTCGGGTTGGAGGATGTAGCGTCCGGGCAGCATCAGGTTGGACGGCGCGGTTCCGGCGGCCGGCTTCTCGACCATCCCGCGAATTTCGGTCAGGCGGCCGTCGGATGCGCCCGGATCGATCACCCCATATCGGTGAGTCTCGCTGTCGGGGACCTCGAGCGCGGCGACGATATTGCCGCCGACCCGGCCATAGGCCTCGACCATCTGCGCGAGGCAGTTCGGCTTGCCGAACATCAGCTCGTCGGGGAGCAGCACCGCGAACGGTTCGTCGCCGACGATGTCGCGCGCGCACCACACGGCATGGCCGAGCCCCAGGGGCTGCTGCTGGCGGACGGTGACGACCTCGCCGAAACGGGCGTTCGACGGTTCGAGCGCATCGAGGCTCTTGCCCTTGTCGCGCATCGTCGCTTCGAGCTCGAACGCGTGGTCGAAATAATCGACCAGGGCCGACTTCCCGCGCCCGGTGACGAAGATCATCTCCTCGATCCCGGCCTCGCGCGCCTCGTCGACCGCATATTGGATCAGCGGGCGATCGACGATCGTGATCATTTCCTTGGGGATCGACTTGCTCGCCGGGAGCAGGCGCGTGCCGAGCCCGGCCACCGGGAAAATCGCCTTGCGGACGCGCTTGCTCATTGCGGCGTCGCGGGCCCGGTTTCGTTGGAGACCGGTTCGGGGTCGGTCCCGGCGGGCATCGGCGGCGCGGCGCTTCCGGTCGCGGGCGCCAGATCGAACGGATCGGGCTCGCGCGGCTCTGACTTCTTGATCAGCTCGTCGACCCGGTTGGGCCGAGCATAGGAGGGCGCGGTGAGGAGCTCGTCCGGCGTCGGCGTCGCTCGCGCCATCAGCGGCTTGACCGGCAGCGGCTGTCCCGGCGGCGGCTTGAGCTCGGCAACGCTGCCGCAGCCGCCGAGCAGTGCGAGCACGACGATGACAGTGAACCGCGCCGGCCTCATGCGCCTCGCCTAGCCGCTCGCCGGCGATTGCGCTAGCGCGGCCCGATGCGTGCCCTGCTCCTCGCGATCGCCGTCCTCTCGCTTCTCGCCTGCTCGAAGCCTGCGCCGCAGCAATCGAACGAGACGCAGGTCGCGGCAGACGTTGGGCCGGTCAAGGGCGTCGACCGAAGCCACAAGGGCGAGCGGTTTCCCGATGTCGAGTTCGGCGACAATGACGGGACTCAAACGAGCTTCGAAGGCTTCGAAGGCATCCCCGCGCTGGTCAATTTGTGGGCGACCTGGTGCGTGCCCTGCGTCAAGGAGCTGCCGACGTTGAGCAAGCTCGCGGACGCGCACAAAGTCGACCTGTGGGTCGTGCCGATCAGCCAGGACACGGCGCCGCGCGCATCCGTCGACGCTTTCCTCGAGCGCATCGGGCTCGGCAAGTTCGACGTCTATTACGACCCCAAGATGGCGGTGTCGGCGGGCGCCGGCGCCGAGGTGCTGCCGACGACCATCCTCTACGACGCCGAGGGCCGCGAGGTCTGGCGCTACGTGGGTGACCTCGACTGGACGGGAGCGGAGGCCGCTAGGCTGCTGGCTGAGGCCGGGGCGCCCGCAACAAAGTGACCAGCCGTCCGTCGATCGCCGCCAGGCCGAGCGCGATCAGGCCGAGGCCCGCGAAATCCTGCGGCGCCAGGCTCTCGCCGAGGAACAGGCTGCCGAGCAGGATCGCGACCGGCGGCACCAGCAGGGTCACCAGCAGCGCATTGGTCGCGCCAGCCGAATCGATCAGCCGGAAGTAGAGCACGTAGCCGAACGCGGTGCACAGCAGCGCCAGCGCGATGATCGCGCCCCAGGCGGTGAGCGGCGGCATCGCCTGCGTCCACGGCTTGTCGACGAGCAGCGCGAACGGCAGCATCATCGCCGCGCCCGCGGTCAGCTGCGCGGTCGTCACCGACATCGGGGACAGGCCGAGCCGCTTGAACCGGCGTGCCCACACCGCGGCCAGCGCGTAGCTCAACGACGCCGTGATGCAGGCCAGCTGCGGCAGCGCGCCGGCGCCGACGTCGGCCAGCAGGGTCGGCCCGATCATCGTCGCCACGCCGGCGAAGCCGAGAAGCACTCCGGCGACCTTGCGCGGGCTCATCCGCTCGTCGCGCGTGAGCAGGTGCGCGACGACCACGCCCCAGATCGGGGTCGTCGCGTTGAGGATCGATGCCAGCCCGCTCGCGATGTGGGTCTGGCCCCAGCCGAACAAGGTGAAGGGCACGGCGTTGTTGAGCAGCGCGAGCAGCAGCATCGAACCCCATACCGAGCGCGGCAGGCCGAGCGGTTGGCCGCGGACCCTGAGGAACAACCACATCCCCGCCGCGGCGATGCTCAGCCGCAGCCAGACATAAGTGAGCGGCGGCACGTGGCGGACCGCCACGCCGATGAACAGGAAGGCGCCGCCCCAGATCAGCGCAAGGACGAGCAGGATCGTCCAGTCGCCGCGGTTCATCACACTGCGGATCATCGGCGCGGCATAGATGTCCGGGGCGCCGCTGGCGTCCGCGCAATTGCGCTCGAACTCCGAAGGCGGGATCGCTTTCATCGCGATGATGTAGTGGCGGCGCGTGAGTGAGCGCCAACAAATGCCCGCCGCCGAGCCATAAGCTGGATTTATGCGCTAATCCCGAAGCAGCTCGTTGATGCTGGTCTTGGAGCGGGTGCGTTCGTCGACCCGCTTGACGATCACCGCGCAGGCGAGGCTCGGCCCGCCGTCCTTGCCCGGCAGCGCTCCGGGGACGACCACCGAATAAGCGGGGACTCGGCCGTAGTGGACCTCGCCCGATGCGCGGTCGACGATCCTGGTCGAGGCGCCGAGGAACACGCCCATCGACAGCACGGAGCCGCGCTCGACGACCACCCCCTCGGCGACTTCGGAGCGGGCGCCGATGAAGCAATCGTCCTCGATGATCACCGGCCCCGCCTGGAGCGGCTCGAGCACGCCGCCGATCCCGGCGCCGCCGGAAATATGCACATTGCGGCCGATCTGCGCGCAGCTGCCGACCGTCGCCCAAGTGTCGACCATCGCGCCTTCGCCGACATAGGCGCCGATGTTGACGAAGCTCGGCATCAGCACCGCGCCGGGCGCGACGAAGGCGCCGCGACGGACGATCGCGCCCGGGACCGCGCGGAACGCGGCGGCCTGGAACTCGCGTTGGCCCCAGCCGGCGAATTTCGACGGCACCTTGTCCCACCAGTGCGCGCCGGCCGGGCCGCCGGCGATCATCTCCATCGGGTTCAGGCGAAACGACAGCAGCACCGCCTTCTTGAGCCATTGGTGGACGACCCACTCGCCGCCGACCTTCTCGGCAATCCGGGCCTCGCCGCGGTCGAGCGCGGCGATCGCGGAATCGACCGCGAGCCGCACCTCGCCCCTGGTCGAGGGCCCGAGCGACTCGCGCTGGTCCCAGGCGCGGTCGATCACCGCCTGCGGCTGTTCGGTCATTCCTCCCGCTCCACGATCGTTTCCAGCCACTCGCCGACATTGGTGATGCGGTGGTCGACCACCGCTTCGTCGAAACCGTGATTGCCGCGCTCCGAGCCGTTGTCGACCCAGACGGTGGTCATGCCGAGCGCTTTCGCCGGCTTCAGGTTCTGGACCATGTCATCGACCAGCAGCGCGCGGCACGGGTCGATGGCGAAACGCTCGCACAGCAAAGCGTAGCCGTGCGGGTCGGGCTTGGGCCGGTAGCCGCTGGCATGGATGTCGTGCAGGTCCTCGAAATGCTCCTCGACGCCGATCGCGCCGAGCACCCGGCGCGCGTAAGGCGCATCGCCGTTGGTGAACACGAACCGGCGGCCCGGCAGGCGCGGGAGCAGGCGGCCGAGCCGCTCGTCGCACTGCACGCGGTCGAGGGGGATCGCATGAACGTCCTCGAGGAAATCGTTGGGGTCGACGCCATGCTCGGCCATCAGGCCGGCGAGCGTCGTGCCGTGCGCGTGGAAATGGGCCTTCTGGACGCGCTTCGCCTCGGCCGCGTCGCAGCCGAGCAGGCGCTGAATGTAGGCGCCCATGCGCTGGTCGATTAACGTGAACAGGCCGGCCGCGGCCGGATAAAGGCAGTTGTCGAGATCGAAAATCCAATCGCGGATATGGGCGAAGCGCGGGTCCATGGCGTATAAGCGCGCCTAACGCCTTGCGGCGCTTAAGCAAATTGAAAGGATTGAGTAACCATATTTGCGACGGGGAAGCTGTTGTTTTTCAGCAGCTTGAGCGGAGTGGACCAATGCGGACACGTGGCCTTCTGGGCTCGACGGGATGCGCCGTCGTCTTGGCGATCGGCCTGAGCGCCTGCGGTGGCGGCGGCGTGGGCTCGACCCCGCGTCCTCCCCAGACTCCGACTCCGACCCCCACTCCGACGCCGACCCCAACGCCGACGCCGACTCCGACTCCGACTCCGACCCCAACCCCGACGCCCACTCCAACACCAACTCCCACGCCGACCCCGACTCCGCCGAGCGTGAATTACGATACGAGCGAATATCGCGCGTCGGCCTATGCGGTGTCGGCGAACGCCATCGCCGCTTACGAGGCGGGAGCGACCGGCGAGGGCGTCAAGATCGGCATCGTCGACAGCGGCATCAATCCGGCCCTCGCCGAGTTCAACGGGCGGATCGATCCGGCAAGCGGCGACGCCGCCGGCAACCGCGGGGTCAGCGACGAAGGCGGGCACGGAACCGCGGTCAGCGCGGTCGCGGCGGCCGCGCGCAACAATTCGGGCACGCTCGGGGTCGCGTTCAACGCGACGATCATCAGCCAGCGCGCCGACGACCCGGGCAGCTGCGCGACCGCCGACGGCTGCTCCTTCTTCGACGACGATGTCGCGCGGGGCATCGACGCCGCGCGCATCGCCGGGGCCCGGGTGATCAACCTGTCGCTCGGCGGCTCGACGCCCAGCACGGTCTTGCTCTCCGCGATGCAGCGGGCGGTCAATTCGGGCATCGTCCTGGTCATCGCCGCCGGCAACGACGGCGAGACGATGAAAGGCAACAATCCCGATCCGTTCGCGCTGTCGCCGGCACAGAATTTCCCCGGCATGGTGATCATCGCCGGCTCGGTCGGCGCCGACAGCGCGACCGGCATCGACATGAACCAGATCTCGGCCTTCTCGAACAAGGCCGGTTCGGGCGCCAATTATTACCTGATGGCGCGCGGGATCGACGACCGGGCGCCCGATCAGACCGGCCAGCAATTCCTGTGGTCGGGGACCAGCTTCTCGGCGCCGACGATCAGCGGTGCCGTCGCCGTGCTCGCCCAGGCCTTTCCCAATCTCTCGGGCGCGGACATCGTCGACATCCTGTTGAGCAGCGCCGACGATCTCGGTGCGACCGGCGTCGACACCATCTACGGCCATGGCCGGCTCGATCTCGCCCAGGCGATGCAGCCGATCGGCGCGACCAGCCTGGCCGGCAGCCAGGAGCCGATCGACGTCGCGAGCAGCACCGGCGACCTGCCCGAGGCCGCGGGCGACGCGACTCACGAGCAATCGCTCGGCGCGATCATCCTCGACGGCTACGACCGGGCCTATGTGATGAACCTGGTGGCGAACTTGCGGCAGGCGCAGCGGGACCGGCCGCTGTCGCGCGCGCTGCAGACGGGGCTGCGCGCCGGCTCGGCGGCGGCGGGCCCGATCAGCGTCGCCATGACCGTCCGCGAGCGCCACGACCTTGCCCAGGGCTTCGCGCTCGAACGGCTCGGGATCGGCCCCGAAGATCTACGCCAGGCGCGGCTGGTCGCCGGATCGGCGGTCGCGCGCCTCGACGACAAGACCGCGATCGCGTTCGGCTTTGCCGAAGGCGCCAAGGCGATGCAGCGGCGGCTGAGCGGAGTCGACAGCGGCGCGTTCCTGATCGCCCGCGACATCGCCGGAAACCCCGGCTTCTCGGCCAGTCACGGCGTCAGCATGGCGCTTCGCCACCAGTTCGGGCGCATGGGCGTCACTTTGTCCGGCGAGAGTGGCGAAGTGTGGCAGGAAATCGCGACCAGCGCGACCGGCTCGCCCTACCGGTGGACCAGCGTCGCGCTCGATCGCGCCTTCGGCCGCAACTGGCTGTCGGCCGGGGTGAGCCGGCTCGAGGAGAAGCAGACCCTGCTCGGCGGCCGCATGGGCCCGGCGCTCGGCGGCGGCGGATCGACCTCGCTGTTCCTCGACCTCGAGGCGCGGCACCGGTTCGGCGGCGGGTGGAGCGCGGCCCTGACCGCGCGCCGCGGCTGGACCGACTTCGCGGCCGGCAAGTTCGAGGCGGGCGCCTATGCCTTCGATCTCGCCAAGACCGGCATCGTCAGCGGCGGCGACCGGCTCGGCTTGAGGATCGCGCAGCCGCTCAGGATCGAGCATGGCGGGTTCGCGGCGTGGCTTCCGACCGGATACGACTATGCGACGCAGACCGCGACGAACACGCTCAGCAGGCTGTCGTTGACGCCGAGCGGGCGCGAGGTCGACGGCGAGCTGAGCTACGGCACCGGGCTGTTCGACGGCCAGGGCTGGGTCGGCGGCAATCTGTTCTACCGCCGCCAGCCGGGGCATGTCGCCGCGGCCGACGACGATGTCGGCGCGGCGATCCGCTTCACGCTCGGCTTCTGATCCCGGCCGATCGCCGCCCGAACCGCGGCATCAGCATGCCCACGCGACCGCGATAATCCTCATAGTCGGCGCCAAATATTCCGACGAGGTCGCGCTCCTCGTAGTGAAGCGCGACGAGGATGTAGACCGACATTCCGGCGGCGAGCAGCAGGTGCCCGGCGGTCATCGTCGGGATCGCCCATAGCGCAAGAAAGAATCCGGCCATCATCGGGTGACGCACGAGGCGATACAATGATGGCTCGCGCAATTGCGGCGCCTGTTCCTCGCGGCGGCGTGTGTGGAACCATGCCTGCTGAAGACCGAACAGCTCGAAATGATTGATGAGGAAGGTGCTCACCAGCACGATCCCGAAGCCCGCCCAGAATATGATCCACAACAGATCGACGGCGAGCGGATTGGCGACGTTCCAGACGACCGCGCCGATCGGCTGCCAGAACAGGAACATCACGATGAGCGCGACGCTCGCGAGCAGCACGTAGACGCTGCGTTCGGCAACCGGCGGGACGATCCGGGTCCAGGCTTTCTTGAACCCGGGTCGCGCCATCACGCTGTGCTGGACTCCGAACAGCGCAATGAGCGCGAGGTCGATGATGACCGCCGCGCCGGTGCTGACCGACGCCATCGGCGAATCGACGGTTTTCGGAACGACGGCGAAATTGCCGACGAAGCCGATGAGATAGAGGAAGGTGGCGAAGAAAATCGCATAGCAGATGATCGCGAAAAGCAGGCTGAACGCTCGTGACATGCGGGTCCCCCTTGGTGCGGCGCGTCCGACGCGGTGAATTCAGCGTCGGCGCAGGTTGCGGTAATCGACCATTGTCAGCGGGGCCTCGCAGCCGTCGATCCGCCGGTAAACGGCCATATAGGCCGTTGCGGGAGGCAGCTCATCGAGCTTCCTGGGCGCCAGTCCAGGCCCCCGATAAATCCCCGCTTTGCCGGCAAGATGGCTGGTCGTTCGCTGACATTGCGACGCGGAACTCGGCTCAGTGGTGTGCTTCGCCTGAACGCTCGCGCCGGCGGCGGCGGCCGCGGGAGCGCAAAACAAGAAAGCTGCCGCAAAAGCGCGCATCGGCCACCTCCTGTGCGGCGGCCGGCATAGCATCATGACGTCAGACGGTGAAGCTCTCGCCGCAGCCGCAGGCGCCCTTGGCGTTGGGGTTTTCGAACGTGAAGCCGGCGGCGAAATCGTCCTCGCGCCAGTCCATCGTCGACCCGACCAGGTACAGCACCGAAGCGCCGTCGACGTAGAAGGCGCCGCCGGGCGTCTCGATTTTCTCGTCGAACGGCTGCTCCTCGGTCACGTAATCGACCAAATAAGCGAGGCCCGAGCAGCCGCGCCGCGGGGTCGACAGCTTGACCCCGACCGCCCCTTCGGGAGCCCGGCCCATCAGCTCGGCGATGCGCGCCTCGGCGGCGGGCGTGAGGGTGATCGCCGCCGGTCGTTCGAGACGCCGCTTCGAGGGCCTCAGCGGCTCCTCACGATGAGCGGTCATGTCATTCATTCCAAGCTCTCCATTGCCGCTCATCCTGAGGAGGGGCTGAGCGCCGCCCGAAGGGCGAAGTCGAAGTCCCGTCTCGAAGGATCACAGCATTCCCAATTCCAGGCGCGCTTCGTCGCTCATCTTCGACGGGTCCCACGGCGGGTCCCAGACCAGGTTGACGACGGCGTCGCGGATGCCGGGCACCGACAGCGCGCGCAGCTCGACTTCCTGCGGGAGCGATTCGGCGACCGGGCAATGCGGCGTCGTCAGGGTCATGGTGATCGTCGCGTCGCCGTCGTCGCTGACCGCGACGTCGTAGATCAGCCCGAGTTCGTAGATGTCGACCGGGATTTCGGGGTCGTAGACCGACTTCAGCACCTCGACGATCTCGGCCTGGAGATCGCTTCCGGGCCCGCCGGCCGGCTCGGCGGTTTCGCCGGCGAGGAAGCCCGCGAGATAGTCGCGCTTGCGCTCGAAGCCGTCGGTGACGCGCGCCCGCGGCGGCGGCGTTACCGCATCGACCTGCTCGGTCTCGATCTTGCGCTCGCGATTCATGCCGAGAAAATCCGTTTCACCTGCTCGATCCCGCCGACCAGCGCGGCGATGTCCGCGCTGTCGCTGTGCGCCGCGAAGCTTGCCCGCGCGGTCGCCTCGACGCCCAGCCAGCGCATCAGCGGCTGCGCGCAATGATGGCCGGCGCGGACCGCGACCCCCGCGTCGTCCAATATGGTGGCGGTGTCGTGCGGATGCACCCCGTCGACGTTGAAGCTGACGATCCCGGCGCTGTCCTCGGGGCCGTAAAGGGTAACGCCCTCGATGCCGCGAAGCGCCGCGCGGGTTTCCGCGACCAGCGCGCATTCGTGCGCGTGGATGGCGTCGAGGCCGAGATCCCCGACCCACTTCACCGCCGCATGCAG